>NZ_JBWQXA010000004.1:0-251822 GCF_056746695.1 Caldimonas hydrothermalis
AACATCGACTTGGTGGCGCTCAACCCCGAGCGCGACACCACCCTGCGTGCAGGCGCCGTGCCGGCCACCGTCAAACAGCCATTGGCTGCGTGAACGAGGCGACAACTACCTTGACGCGCACCGCCGAAACCAGGGCTCCGAGAGAGCCTGTCTTATCACCCAGGCGGCTTATCCAAGACAAAATGTTGCTCATGGTTTTGTACTCAGCGCTTGACGCTGGACGGATAGCCCGCGTCTTCGGTCGCCTTGGTCAGCTTCTGCACGCTGGTCTTGGCATCGTCGAAGGTCACGACCGCTTCGCGTTTCTCGAAGCTCACGTCCACCTGGCTGACGCCTTCGACCTTGGAAAGCGCCTTCTTGACCGTGATTGGGCAGGCGGCGCAGGTCATGCCGGGCACGGACAGAGTGACCGTCTGCGTCGCGGCCCACACGGGGGCAACAACGGCGGCGAGAACGACAGAGGCAAGCAACTTTTTAGCTTGCGCCCAAACAGGCGTTTTCATGGTGAACTCCTCATCAATAGAACAATGGCAACACGTAGGGGAAACCGAGCGCGACCAGCACGAGGGCGGCCACGATCCAGAACATCAGCTTGTAGGTGGTGCGAACCTGCGCAATCGCGCACACCTCGCCCGGCTTGCAGGCGGTCATTGGCCGGAAGATGCGCCGCCAGGCGAAGAACATGGCCACCAGCGCTGTGCCGATGAAGAGCGGGCGATACGGCTCCAGTGCCGTCAGGTTGCCGATCCATGCGCCTGAGAAGCCCAGCCCGACCAGGACCAGCGGCCCCAGGCAACAGGTGGAAGCCAAGATGGCGGCCAGTCCCCCGGCGGCGAGCGCGCAGCGCCCGCGTCGCGTCTCCGACATGAGGTTCTCCTTTCGAGATTTCGCTGGACACGGTAACGTTACTTCCGTAGTCATGTACGGAGTCAAGCGGAATGGAAAAAAAACCGGAGAGCCTGACCATCGGGGCCTTCGCCAAGGTCGCCGGGGTCAATGTCGAGACGATCCGCTTCTATCAGCGCAAGGGCTTGCTGGTCGAACCGGACCGGCCTTACGGCAGCATTCGCCGCTACGGCGGGGCCGACGTGGCGCGGGTGAAATTCGTGAAATCAGCCCAGCGCTTGGGCTTCAGCCTGGACGAGATCGGCGAGCTGCTGAGGTTGGAGGATGGCACCCATTGCAGCGAGGCGGCCCAACTGGCCGCTCTGCGGCTGGCCGACGTGCGTAGCCGCCTAGCCGACCTCACGCGGATGGAGGCGGCA
Organism: Caldimonas hydrothermalis; assembly: GCF_056746695.1. Lineage (NCBI taxonomy): Bacteria > Pseudomonadati > Pseudomonadota > Betaproteobacteria > Burkholderiales > Sphaerotilaceae > Caldimonas > Caldimonas hydrothermalis. The sequence continues at coordinate 1,266 of NZ_JBWQXA010000004.1, forward strand.
CTGTCAAAGCTGGTAAGCGAGTGCTGCGCTCATGATGGCCGCGTCTCCTGCCCGCTCATCGATGCCTTGCATAGCGGCTGAACGTCGAAACGGTGGCTGCTGGCACGACCAGATCATGAGTAGGCATGGACATCAGGGCAGTGCAGCCGACGCCTGATATCCCGTGCAATTGCCTTCTGAAAACGACAGCTGACCTTGCCAAAAAACATGCTATAGTGTCGAGCTTCTTAGGCGCGTAGCTCAGCTGGTTAGAGCACCACCTTGACATGGTGGGGGTCGTTGGTTCGAGTCCAATCGCGCCTACCAGATACAGAACCCGGTCAGTCGTTGAGATTCAACGGCTTTCCGGGTTTTTCGTTTTTCGCCACAACTGCTCGGGGAACTTCCAGGCCAATATCGGCTGTGCCTCCTGCGTGCGAGCGCGCCAGCTTGTCACGCTCGCTACCGCCGTCCGCGCCGGGGATCCAGCGAGCATAGGTGTCCAGCAGCATTCTTCAGGCTGTGACCCGTCTGGGAAGCGATGTATGCCGGGTTGCCGCCTGCCATGAGGGCAGTAGTGCAGTCGGTGTGGCCGGTGGCGTAGGTTCGGCCCGTGGCCGGGCAGGTACTCATGGACCCGGCGACCGTGCAGCTGATTGAACGAGACAATGCGCTGCCGGAGCTGGCCGTGCTTGGCGCTTATCGGGTTCGCGGACGCGAGATCTTCGTCAAGCTGGCCTACCGTTGGACAGGCAAGGCATGGGATGGGTGGTCGGCGTTTGCGCCAGACGCGAAGCATTGGGCCGGTTATGTCTCAGAGGGCGTGCCCATCTGGCGCAGAAGGTAAAAAACCCAGCGCGTCCGCACGCCTGGGTTCGTGGCCGGGTCTGGTTCGTTTGCGGAAACATCGCCCCCGACCGGCTTGCGCAGTATAGCGTGACTGCGACTACACAAGTCATGGCTTCAGAGATGAAGGGAGCCCCGGGACGGCCGTCCTTCTGCCTGGCATCTCGAATGCACCTCCACCGCATGTATGCCAGATCGCAAGCGCAAGGACAGCCTTCGCGGCAGACAGCGACGACTACCTGTACAACAAGCGGGACGAACTCTTGCGGAGGACAGCTTGGGTTCGGTGGGTGGAGATGTGATGAGCGCCGGCGGTAACCCTCACCCCAAGACGTCACTCGAATGACGTTAATCCGCCCGCATAAAGACGCCTTGTTACACGGCCTCAGTGTAGCGGGTCTCCTGCTTGGCAGCCAAGCCAAGGCTCCCATCGCCAGGCGTGAACCCGTTCCCGCTGCCTCAGCCTGAGCGCATCGCCACCATGCGCGCATGCAACCTCAGGTCCTCTCGATCACGTTTGCCGCCCGGGCCCAGCCCGATGCGCCGCGCCGGTTCTCCGGCGTGGCTTACTCCGGCGGGGTGATCCCGTAAGCTCCCCCCAAACGTAGACAGCTGAAACTGGAGAATGCGTCCTCGACAAGAAAGACTGGGAGCGGTGGGTGAGGGAAGTCAGCGCAGCAGCCGGCCGATGAGGGCCGCCGCAACGCCAAAGACCAGCGCTGCGCCCACCAGCAAGACAGGAACGGCCAGCAGCCACCCGGCCAGCCAACCCAGCGACGGGAACCACAGGGCCAGCACCAAACCCGCGCCAAACATCAGAGCCAGCGCTGGGCTCAGGGCCAGCAAGGGATCGAAGCGTTTGGGATGACCGAGCATGCTAAAACGGTAGCAAGGCTGAAGATCCAGATCAAGCTCGACAGCGCGGGCCGCATCGGCGCGCTTTGCCGACCTCGGCCGCATCAGCGGGGAGCTCAGGAGCCGCCTGGCCCAAGTCGGCGAGCAGATTGCCACCGCTTGCTGGATGCGATCGTGTCCCGCCGCGTGGTGTAGGTCCACAGCCCGGAAGGGCCGAGACGCACACGGGTCTCAGCGCTGCACAGCAGACAGCCGAGGCTGAGCAGTATCTTTGTAGCCAGTGTGCGCGGGGGAAGCCCATGTAGGCCAGCACTTCGTGCTCGGCGCTGGCCATGAGCGCGCCGATCTTGGGGAACTTGCCGCGCACTGAAGGACGTACACCACTTCCTGGGACGCCAGCCCGATCGCGCCTACCAGACACACGAGGTCCCGTTGGGTGATTCCGCGGGGCTTTGCTATTCGTCACGGGTGCGCCGTGGGGCGTGGCGAGTTGCGCACACACTCGTGCATACCGTGGGGAAACCCCCCTGCGGGCAGCGCCGGCCAGCCCCCTAGAATGATCTTTTACAGTGCACCGTCGTGCACCTGCCCGGTTGTTGGAGAACCCCATGGCACAGGCCAAACGTGGCGCCGCGTCTGCTGCGGGCGCTGGCGCCGCCCCGCAGTTGCGCACCCTCAAGAAGTATCCGAACCGCCGCCTGTACGACACGGCCACGAGCAGCTACATCACGCTGGCCGACGTGAAGAAGATGGTGCTGGCCGGCGAGGATTTCGTCGTGCGCGACGCCAAGACCAACGAGGACCTCACCCGCAGCATCCTGCTGCAGATCATCCTCGAGGAGGAAAGCGGCGGGGTGCCCATGTTCTCGACCCACATGCTGGCCGACATCATCCGCTTCTACGGCAACGCGATGCAAGGGCTGATGGGAGCCTACCTGGAGAAGAACATCCAGGCCTTCGTCGAGATGCAAAAACGCTTTGCCGAACAGTCACGCGGCATGGTCGAGGGCAAGGGCTTCTCGCCGGAGATGTGGACCCAGTTCATGAGCGTGCAGGCCCCCATGATGCAGGGGCTGATGAGCAACTACCTCGAGCAGTCGAAGAACATCTTCGTGCAGATGCAAGAGCAGATGCAGAAACAGGCCGAGACGCTGATGCCGCCGGGCTTTCCCGGCTTTGGGCCGCCCAAGCGCTGAACCCCGGGCGCGGCCGGGGCGGATCGGCGAAAATCCGTTCATGACGCAAGAATCCCTCGTGGTGGACGCCGCCGCCTCCCCCCCCAAGATCGGTTTCGTCAGCCTGGGCTGCCCCAAGGCGCTGACGGATTCCGAGCTCATCCTCACCCAACTGCGCGCCGAAGGCTACGAAACCTCCAAGACCTTCCAAGGCGCCGATCTGGTGATCGTCAACACCTGCGGCTTCATCGACGACGCCGTGAAGGAAAGCCTCGACACCATCGGCGAGGCCCTGGCCGAGAACGGCAAAGTCATCGTCACCGGCTGCCTGGGCGCCCGCGCAGGGGAGGGGGGCGGCAACCTGGTGAAAGAGGTGCATCCGAAGGTGCTGGCCGTCACCGGCCCGCATGCCACGCAGGAGGTGATGGATGCCGTGCACCAACACGTGCCCAAGCCCCACGATCCTTTCGTCGACCTGGTGCCGCCCACCGGCATCAAGCTCACGCCCAGGCACTACGCCTACCTGAAGATCAGCGAGGGCTGCAACCACCGCTGCACCTTCTGCATCATCCCCAGCATGCGCGGTGATCTGGTCTCGCGGCCCATCGGCGATGTGCTGGGCGAGGCCCGCCGCTTGTTCGAAGCGGGCGTGAAAGAGCTGCTGGTGATCAGCCAGGACACCAGCGCCTATGGCGTGGACGTGAAGTACCGCACCGGCTTCTGGGACGGCAAACCCGTGCGCACGCGCATGCTCGAACTTGTCCAGGCCCTGGGCGACTTGGCCGCCGCGCACGGCGCCTGGGTGCGGCTGCACTATGTCTATCCCTATCCGCACGTCGACGAGATCGTGCCCCTGATGGCCGAGGGTCGCATCCTGCCGTATCTGGACGTTCCCTTCCAGCATGCGCACCCTGACGTGCTCAAGCGCATGAAGCGCCCGGCCAGCGGCGAGAAAAACCTCGAGCGCATCCGGCGCTGGCGCGAGATCTGTCCCGAGATCGTGATCCGTTCGACCTTCATCGCCGGCTTTCCTGGCGAGACCGAGGCCGAGTTCGAGACCCTGCTCGACTTCATCCGCGAAGCGCAGATCGACCGCGCGGGCTGCTTTGCCTATTCCCCGGTGGAAGGCGCCGCGGCCAACGAGTTGCCCGGAGCGTTGCCGCAGGCCGTGCGCGAGGAACGGCGCGCCCACTTCATGGCCGTGGCCGAAGCCGTGTCCACTGCCAAGCTGCAGCAGCGCGTGGGCGCCACGATGCAGGTGCTGGTGGATGCCGCGCCCGCCATGGGCCGCAAGGGCGGCATCGGCCGCAGCTATGCCGACGCCCCCGAGATCGACGGCACGGTGCGCCTGCTGCCGCCCGAGAAGGCCTCGCGCACGCTCAAGGTGGGTGAGTTCACCCGGGCCCGCATCGTCGGCACGCAGGGCCACGACCTGATCGGACTGCCGGTCTGACCTGCGGCTTGGGGTATGGTCACGGGCATGAAGATCCTGCTGCTGACCCACCCGCTGCCTGCCGACCCCTATCTCGACGCCTTGCGCCGCCGTCGCCCGACCGACGAGCTCGTGGTCTGGTCGCGCGATCTGCCCGTGGCCCGCTGGGCCGACGCCGAGGTGGTGCTCGGCTGGCGGTTCCCAGCTGGTGTGGCCAACGCGCTGCCACGCCTGCGCTGGGTCTGTTCGGTGGCCGCTGGCGTGGAAAAACTGCTGGTGAGCGAGCTGCCGGCGGCCGTGCCGGTCTCGCGCATCGTCGACCCGGATCAGGCGCTGGGCATCGCCCAATATGTCACGGCCATGGCTCTGCGCTTCGCGCGCGAGCTGCCGCGTTATGACGTGCAGCAACGCGAGCGCCTCTGGAAGCGCCACCCGATGGCCGCGGCCCACCACCGCGTGTGCGTGCTGGGGCAGGGCGCCACGGGGCAGGAGATCTCGCGCATGCTGGCCGCCTGCGGCTTCGACGTGCAGGGCTGGCGGCGAAGCCAGGGCCGATCGCTGCACGAAGCCCTGCGCGAGGCGCAGATCGTCGTGTGTGCCCTGCCGCTCACGCCCGAGACCACCGGCCTGATCGACCGCGAGGCGCTGGCGTCGATGCCACGCGGGGGCGCACTGATCAACATCGCCCGGGGCGCGCACGTGGTCGAGGACGATCTCGTGGCGGCGTTGCGCAGCGGGCACCTGGCCTTCGCCGCGCTGGACGTGCAGGTGAACGAACCGCTGCCGCCCGAATCGCCCCTGTGGGACGCGCCGAACCTCGTGATCACGCCGCACATCGCGGCGCAGTCCTCGGTGGCGACCATCATCGCCCAGTTCGTCGAAGGCTTGGAGGCTCTGGAGGCCGGCCGGCCCTTGCCTCGCCCCGTGGATCGCCAACTCGGTTACTGACACCCCCACCCATGACCTCCCGCCCGCCCCGCCTGAGCACGCAGCTCATCCACCATCCCTACCGGCCGCCATCGGAGTTCGATGCGACGGTGCCGGGCGTGTACAAGGCCTCGTCGGTGTTCTTCCCCAACGTGGCAGCCCTGCGCCAGCGGCGCTGGGACGACAAGAGCGCCTACACCTACGGCCTGCACGGCACGCCCACCACCTTCATGCTGGAGGAGCGCCTGGCCACGCTCGAAGGTGCCCGCCACGTGCTGCTGGCGCCCAGCGGCCTGTCGGCCATCACCACGGTGGATATCGCGCTGCTGCGCCAGGGGGACAGGGTGGTGCTGCCCGACAACGTTTACGGGCCCAGCCTGAACTTCGTCGAGCACGAGCTCGCCCACTGGGGCATCGAGCACCGGCTCTACGACCCGATGGACGCGGCCTCGCTCGCCGCCGCACTGTCGCCCGAGGTGAAGCTGGTGTGGTTGGAGGCGCCCGGATCGGTGACGCTGGAGTTCCCCGACCTGCGCACCCTGGTGCGCACGGTGCGCGAGAAGGCGCCGCAGGCCGTGGTGGCGCTGGACAACACCTGGGGCGCGGGCCTGGCCTTTGCGCCCTTCGATCTGGGCGAGGGCCTGGGCGTGGACCTCACGGTGCATGCCTTGACCAAATACCCCTCGGGCGGCGGCGATGTGCTGATGGGCTCGATTGCCTGCCGCGACCCCGCGTTGTACCAGACCCTGGCCTGGGCCCACAGCCGCCTGGGTCTGGGCGTGGGCCTGAATGATGTGGAAGCCGTGCTGCGTTCGCTGCCTTCGCTGGAGCTGCGCTATCACGCCCAGGACCGTGCGGCACGGCGCATTGCGCAGTGGTGCAGCGCTCAGCCCGAGTTCGTGCGTGTGCTGCACCCGGCCACGCCGGGCTCGCCGGGCCATGAGCATTGGCAGTCGTTGTGTTCGGCTGCGGCCGGGCTGCTGACGGTGGAGCTGGACCCGCGCTTCACGCCGGCGCAGGGGGATGCTTTCGTGGATGCGCTGAGGGTGTTTCGCATCGCCTGGTCGTGGGGCGGGCCGGTGAGTCTGGCGGTGCCCTATCACGCCTCGCGCATGCGGCGCCTGCCCACGCCCTACCAGGGCACGCTGGTGCGCCTGTGCATCGGCCTGGAAGCCGTGGACGACCTGATCGCCGACCTGGCGCAGGCGAAGGACTCAGTCCTTCGGGCCGGATGAGACCTTGTGCCGCATCAGGCGGCCTTTCTCTCTTTCCCAATCGCGCTTCTTCTCGGTTTCGCGCTTGTCATGCAACTGCTTGCCCTTGGCCAGCGCGATCTCGGCCTTCACCAGGCCGCCCTTGTAGTGCAGGTTGAGCGGCACCAGGGTGTAGCCCTTTTGCTCGACTTTCCCGATGAGCCGCCGGATCTGGTCCTTGTGCATCAGCAGCTTCTTGGTGCGGTCGGCCTCGGGGCGCACGTGGGTGGAGGCGGTGCGCAGGGCGTTGATACGGCAGCCGATCAGGTAGAGCTCGCCGTCCTTGATGACGACGTAGCCGTCAGTGAGCTGCACCTGGCCGGCACGGATGGCCTTGACCTCCCAGCCGGACAGCACGATGCCCGCCTCGAATCGTTCTTCGATGAGGTAGTTGAAGTGGGCCTTGCGGTTTTCGGCGATGGTCATGACAGCGAAGGTGGGGGCACGGGGTCTCACTACAATCCCGGCATTGTATGAAGCACGTCAAGAAGTCCGTCCTGCTGTGGTACTCGCCGCGCGAGATGTACGACCTCGTCACCGGCGTGGCGCAGTATCCGGCCTTTCTGCCCTGGTGCGAGAAGGCGGAGATCCTGTCCGAGACCGAGCACGAAATGACGGCACGCCTGACGCTGCGTTACGCCGGCCTGCATCACGCCTTCACCACGCGCAACACCCATCAGGCGCCCGAGCTGGTGGTGGTCGAACTCGTGGACGGGCCCTTTTCGGAGTTGGCCGGCGAATGGCGCTTCCTGCCCCTGGGCAGTGGCCCATCCGGGCCTGCGGCCTGCAAGGTCGAGCTCGATCTGCGCTACGCCTTTGCCAGCACGGCGCTGCAGGCTCTGGTGAGCCCGGTGTTCGACCGCATCGCCAACACCCTCGTCGACTCTTTCGTGCGGCGGGCCGAGCAGGTTTACGGAGCGCGCTGAGGTGAGGGTCGAGGTGGTCTATGCCCGTGCCCCCCACGCCGTGGAACGGGTGATGCTCGACCTGCCCGAAGGCGCCACCGTGCGCCAGGCCTTGCAGGCCAGCGGCCTGCTGGAGCGCCATGACGGGCTGCTCGATCCCGTCCGACACCGCGTCGGGGTGTGGGGGCGCCTGGTCGGGCTGGACGATGCCCTGCGCGAGCGTGACCGGGTCGAGGTCTACCGCCCGCTCACGGTCGATCCGAAGGAAGCCCGGCGGCTGCGCTACCGCAAGCAGGCCCCCAAGCTTCGGAACGCCAAAGGCCGCCGCTCAACGCCGGCCTGATCAGTCGCAGTTGGCGGCGATGATCTCGCGGGTACGGGCCGCTTCCGCGGCACGGGCCTCATCCCCGAGAAACTCCCGCTCGCCTTTGGCATTGGTGCGCGCGATACGCACCCCGCTGTCGAGCGTCTGCATGTAGCTGCGAGCCCGGGTGCAGTTCTCGGCGCGCACCTGGGCCATGCGCTCCTTCTCGGCGCGTGCCTTGGCCTCGCGGTCCTGTTCTTCCTGCCGACGACGGGCCTCGAGGTCCTTGTCCACGCCGGTGGGGGATGCGGCCGGCGCTAGCGCGGCGGCGGCCTCTGCCGGCGGGGGCGCGATGCTGCGGGCATTCGAAGGGCGCTGCAGGATGTCGCGCTCCGGCACCGAGGCGGGCGGGGGACGGTCGCTGTACTGCACCTTGCCGGCGCTGTCCTTCCACTTCCACTGCGCCGCCGCCGGCAAGGCCGACGCCAGCCCCAGGGCCAGCGCAAGCCCGGCCCGCAGCACGAAAGACGTGGAATTTTTCATGTGGGCAAGTGTAGCCCTGGGCCGCGCCGCCGCCGCATGCCGGCGGCGCACACGGGCCGCGGTTCGTGACGGATCGCACATCCTGCGGCCGGCACGGTGGGGCCCTCCCACACGGCAAGGGGGAAAAGGGGGTTCCGTATAATCATGTTTTGCGTCTGGAGTTTTCCTCATGCGCCTCCTCGGTAAAGCGCTCACCTTCGACGATGTGTTGTTGGTGCCGGCGTTCTCCCAAGTCCTCCCGCGCGACACCTCACTCGCGACCCGTCTGACCCGCAACGTCACCCTGAACCTGCCGCTGGTGTCCGCTGCCATGGACACCGTCACCGAGTCGCGGCTGGCGATCGCCATCGCCCAGGAAGGCGGCTGCGGCATCATCCACAAGAACCTTTCGCCGCGCGAGCAGGCTGCCGAGGTGGCGAAGGTCAAGCGCTATGAATCGGGCGTGCTGCGCGATCCGATCACCATTTCGCCCGACACCACGGTGCGCCAGGTCAAGGCCCTGTCCGACCAGCACGGCGTCTCGGGCTTCCCGGTGCTCGAGGGCAAGACCGTGGTGGGCATCGTCACCGGGCGCGACCTGCGCTTCGAGACTCGCATGGATGCGCCGGTGCGCGAGATCATGACGCCGCGCGAGCGGCTCGTCACGGTGAAGGAGGGCGCTTCGCTCGAAGAAGGCAAGGCCCTCATGCACAAGCACAAGCTCGAACGCGTGCTGGTGGTGAACGACGCCTTCGAGCTGCGCGGCCTGATGACGGTGAAGGACATCACCAAGCAGACCAATTTCCCCAACGCCGCGCGCGATTCCCAAGGCAAGCTGCGCGTGGGCGCAGCCGTGGGCGTGGGCGAAGGCACGGAAGAGCGCGTGGAACTGCTGGTCAAGGCCGGTGTGGACGTCATCGTGGTGGACACGGCCCATGGCCACAGCGCCGGCGTCATCGAGCGCGTGCGCTGGGTCAAGAAGAACTTCCCCGGCGTGGACGTGATCGGCGGCAACATCGCCACCGGCGCGGCCGCCCTGGCCCTGGTGGAAGCCGGGGCGGATGCGGTGAAGGTCGGCATCGGCCCCGGCTCGATCTGCACCACCCGCATCGTGGCCGGCGTGGGCGTGCCGCAAATCACCGCGATCGACAACGTGGCCAGTGCTCTGCACGGCTCGGGCGTGCCGCTCATTGCCGACGGGGGGATCCGTTACTCGGGCGACATCGCCAAGGCCATCGCCGCGGGTGCCAGCACCGTGATGATGGGGGGCATGTTCGCGGGCACGGAAGAGGCGCCCGGTGAGGTCATCCTCTACCAAGGCCGCAGCTACAAGAGCTACCGCGGCATGGGCTCGATCGGCGCGATGAAGGCCGGCTCGGCCGACCGCTACTTCCAGGAAAACGACGAGACCACCAACCCCAACGCCGACAAGCTCGTGCCCGAGGGCATCGAGGGGCGCGTGCCCTACAAGGGCTCGGTGGTGGCCATCCTGTACCAGATGGCCGGCGGCTTGCGCGCGGCGATGGGCTACTGCGGTTGCGCCACCATCGAGGAGATGCGCAGCAAGGCCGAGTTCGTCGAGATCACCGCGGCCGGCATCCGCGAAAGCCATGTCCACGACGTGCAGATCACCAAGGAAGCCCCGAACTACCGGGTCGAGTGATCGGCGCCACAAACTCACACAGGCAGCACCGGGTGCTGCCTTTTTTCCTTTTCAGTACAGGCCCGAACCGTGCAGCACGACAAGATCCTCATCCTCGATTTCGGCTCTCAGGTCACCCAACTGATCGCCCGGCGCGTGCGCGAAGCTCACGTCTACTGCGAAATCCACCCCAACGACGTCTCGGATGACTTCATCCGCCGCTTCGCGCCCAAGGGCATCATCCTGTCGGGCAGCCACGCCAGCACCTACGAAGACCATGAGCTGCGCGCCCCGCAGGCGGTGTGGGACCTGGGCGTGCCGGTGCTGGGTATCTGCTACGGCATGCAGACCATGGCGGTGCAACTGGGCGGCAAGGTCGAGTGGAGCGACCAGCGCGAGTTTGGCTATGCCGAAGTGCGCGCGCGGGGCCACACCCGGCTGCTCAACGGCATCGAGGACTTCCGCACCGCCGACGGCTACGGCATGCTGCAGGTGTGGATGAGCCACGGCGACAAGGTCACCGAGCTGCCCCCGGGCTTCAAGCTGATGGCCTCCACCCCCAGTTGCCCCATCGCGGCAATGGCCGACGAGACGCGGGGCTACTACGGGGTGCAGTTCCATCCCGAGGTCACGCACACCGTGCAGGGCAAGGCCATCCTGACCCGTTTCGTGCGCGACATCTGCGGCGCCCGGGCCGACTGGATCATGGGCGACTACATCGAGGAGGCCGTGGCACGCATCCGCGAGCAGGTGGGCGACGAGGAGGTCATCCTCGGCCTGTCGGGCGGGGTCGATTCCAGCGTGGCTGCCGCGCTCATCCACCGTGCCATTGGCGACCAGCTCACCTGCGTGTTCGTCGACCACGGCCTGCTGCGCCTGAACGAAGGCGATATGGTGATGGACATGTTCGCGGGCAAGCTGCACGCCCGCGTGGTGCGCGTCGATGCGAGTGAGCTGTTCCTGGGCAAGCTGGCGGGCGTCAGTGACCCCGAGGCCAAGCGCAAGATCATCGGCGGCCTGTTCGTCGATGTGTTCAAGGCCGAGGCCGCGAAGATCAAGGAAACCCACGCCCGCCACGTGGCCTGGCTCGCGCAAGGCACCATCTACCCCGACGTGATCGAATCCGGTGGCGCCAAGACCAAGAAAGCCGTCACCATCAAGAGCCACCACAACGTGGGCGGCCTGCCCGAGCAACTGGGCTTGAAGCTCTTGGAGCCGCTGCGCGAACTCTTCAAGGACGAGGTGCGTGAACTGGGCGTGGCCCTGGGCCTGCCGCCCGAGATGGTTTACCGCCACCCCTTCCCGGGCCCCGGCCTGGGCGTGCGCATCTTGGGAGAGGTGAAGAAGGACTACGCCGACTTGCTGCGCCGGGCCGACGCCATCTTCATCGAGGAGCTGCGCAACACCAAAGATGAGGCCACCGGCAAGAGCTGGTACGAGCTCACCAGCCAGGCTTTTGCCGTCTTCCTGCCGGTCAAGAGCGTGGGCGTGATGGGCGACGGCCGCACCTACGACTACGTGGTGGCCCTGCGCGCGGTGCAGACCAGCGACTTCATGACGGCCGACTGGGCCGAATTGCCCTACAGCCTGCTCAAGCGCGTGTCGGGCCGCATCATCAACGAGGTGCGTGGCATCAACCGCGTGACCTACGACGTGAGCTCGAAGCCTCCGGCGACGATCGAGTGGGAGTGAAGTGGGCGGCCGCCTGTCGACGACGAAGAATTTGGCCCTGATCTGATCTGGCATGCGGCCCTGGGGCTGCAGCGTATCGGGTGTTTGTCCCGCCCGATGGGGAACCTGTGAGCTGGGTGGTGACACTAAGGCTCCTCAAGGAGAACCCTATGACCGCTGACGAAACCCGGGCGATCGTGACGATCAGCTTATTGGCAGCGTTTGCCGATGGCAGCAAGCACGAGCGCGAGCGCGCCGAGATCCGGCGCATTGCCGAGGGACTGGCGGGCGACGATGGCCTGCACGTGCCCACGCTCGTGCAGGACGTGCTGATGAAGCGCGTGTCATTGGCCTCGGCGGCTGCGTCCTTGTCCAGCGCTGAATCGAGGCAGCTCGCTTACGAGATGGCCGTGGGCGTGTGCGACGCCGACGGGGCCCAGTCGAGCGTGGAGCAGGCCTTCCTGGCCGATCTGGCCCGGGCTCTGGGCCTGGAGGCGGGCGTGGCCGCCACCATTTCACAGCAGGCCGAAGCCTTGGCGACCGTGCCGATGAGCGCACCCGCGCCTGCGCCGGCGCCGGCTGGCGCGGCAGCAACGGCCCGACCGTCCGTGAACGAGGCCGAACTCGACGCGGCCATCCTGAACGCGGCCATCCTCAATGGCGCGCTGGAATTGCTGCCGGAGTCGATCTCGACCTTGGCCATCATCCCGCTGCAGATGAAGCTCGTGTACCGCATCGGCAAGGCCTATGGCTACGAGCTGGATCGTGGGCATGTCAAGGACTTCCTGGCCACCGCCGGCGTGGGCCTGACCTCGCAGTACCTTGAGCAGGCCGGGCGCAAGCTGATCGGCGGCCTGCTGGGCTCGGTGGGCGGCGGGCTGCTGCGCGGCCTGGGCAAGCAGGCGGTCAGCTCGGGCATGAGCTTCGCGGCGACCTATGCGCTGGGCCATGTGGCCAAGCGCTACTACGCCGGCGGGCGGGCGCTGTCCGCACAGATGCTCAAGGACGCCTATGCTGGGATGACGCGCGAGGCCCAGGGTCTGCAGGCGCGTTACCTGCCGCAAATGCAGGAACGGGCACGCACGCTGGACGCCGCGCAGGTGATGAATCTCGTCCGCCAGGGTTGAGCATGGCGGGCACGCCGTCCCCGCCTTCGCCTCGGGGCGGCGACAATTTGTTCTTTGCCCTGCTGCCGGACGAGCAGGCGCAGGTTGGGATCCAGGCCGTGGTTGACCATCTGATGCGTCGGGGGGTGTTCCACCGCCGCCCGGTGCCGAGGCACTGCTGGCACATCACGCTGCTTTACATCGGTCGCTTCGATGGGCTGCCGGCCGAAGTGATCGAGGCGGCCGGCGTCGCGGCCCAGCGTGTCGTGATGGAGCCTTTGCGCATTTGCCTGGACCGGCTGTTGAGCTTCGACGGCCGGCCCGGCTATCACCCCCTGGTGCTGTGCCCGAGCCGGGACAATGCACCGCTGCGGCGTCTGCACGTGGCGCTGGCCGGGCATGGACGGCGGCTGGGGTTGGTGCGCCATCCCGGGTCTTTCACGCCCCACCTCACGCTCGGCCGCGAACCGGTGCATCTGCTGCCCGAGGACGTGGCGCCCATCTGCTGGCAGGCGCGGGATTTCGTCCTGGTGCACAGCCTGGCCGGGCTGCGCCGTCACGTCGTGCTTGGGCGCTGGGGGGGCTGAGTGCAGTGTCTGAGGCAACGACGGGACCCCTGCCGGGGTGAGCCCTGCGCCGGATCGTGCTAGAAACAGGGCTTTGCAAGAATCCGTCCCGTCGATGCGTGTCCTTTTCAGTCTCGCCGCCGTGCTGGCCGTTCTGGCCCTCGTGGCCGTGTTGGCGAAGAAATCGCTGACCCAGGTGGCGCTGCCTGCCTCGCCCGCCGCCGAGACGCCTGCGTCCGCGGCCCCCCGGGGCACCCCGTCGCAGCAGCTCCAGCAGTTCCGCCAGGGGCTGGATCAGGCCCTGCAGCAGCCCGCGCGCAAGGTGGATGAATGAGCGAGGAGCAGCGTCTGCAGGACGAGTACGCGATGCGCATCGCGCTGGACCAGGCCCACAATGCCTGGCTGGTGGGCGAAGTCCCGGTGGGTGCGGTGGTGATGCGTGAAGGCAAGGTGATCGCCACCGGCTACAACCGGCCCATCACCGAACACGATCCCACGGCGCACGCCGAGATCGTCGCGCTGCGCCATGCGGCCCAGTTGCTCGGCAACTACCGCCTGCCCGAGTGCGAGCTCTACGTCACCCTCGAACCCTGCGCGATGTGTGCGATGGCCCTGATGCATGCACGCCTCAAGCGCGTGGTCTTCGGTGCTGCCGACCCCAAGACCGGCGCGGCCGGCTCGGTGGTGGACCTCTTCGCCGAGGGCCGGCTGAATCATCACACCCAGGTTCAGGGCGGTGTACTGGCGCCGGCCTGTGGGCAGGTGCTGCGAGACTTCTTTGCCGAACGTCGTGCCGCCTACCGGCTGCGGCGCCAGCCCGAGTCATCGCAGCCTGGTCAGGATGAGCCTGCCACGGACGACGCCCCCATTCCGACCGGCGAGGTCAGCGAGTTTCCCGATCTGGAGCCCCCCCGTTGAAGTTTCATGAACACGCCCACGCCGCCCCGGCGCCCCGCAGCCTGGTGCTTTTCTCGCCCTCCGGTGTGGTGGCGCACCGTGCGGTCGCCCGCCGGGCGATGGCACGGCTGCGCCGGCTCGGTTTCGAAGTGAGCCTGGACGAGGACGCGCTGACGCGCCACCAGCGCTTTGCCGGCGATGACGACACCCGCCTGGCGGCGCTGTACCGCGTGGCCGACGGGGGCAGCGACATCGCGATGGCGCTGCGCGGTGGCTACGGCCTGACCCGGCTGCTGGACCGTCTGGACTACCGCCGCATCGGGCGCAGCGTCGAGCGCGGCACGCGTTGGGTCGGCCACAGCGACTTCACCACCCTGCAACTGGCCCTGCTGGCCCATGGGGTGGAGGGGGTGACCTATGCCGGACCGATGGCCTGCTTCGATTTCGGCGCCGAGGTGGTGGACGAGGTCACGCAGGACTGCTTCCTCGAGGCGATGCGCGGCGAGCTCGAGGCCGTGGGGTTTCGCACCGAGGCCGGTTTCGACGGGCTGGAGGTCAAGGGGCGCCTGTGGGGGGGCAACCTGTGCATGGTGAACGCCTTGCTGGGCACGCCGCACTGGCCCCGGGTCAAGGGTGGCGTCCTCTTCCTGGAGGACGTGAACGAGCATCCCTACCGGATCGAGCGCGACCTGCTGCAACTGCGCCAGGCTGGCGTGCTCGATGCGCAAAAGGCCATCGTCCTGGGGCGTTTCACCGACTTCAAGCCTTCACCGCTGGACCGGGGCTACACGCTGAAGTCGGTGGTGGCGCATGTGCGCGCCCTCACCCGCACGCCGGTGCTCACGGGATTGCCCTTCGGCCATGTGGCGACCAAGGTGACCCTGCCGGTGGGTGCCAAGGTGCAACTGGTGGTGCAGGGGCGAGATGCGCTGATCGCATGGTGAGTTTCTCCCGAGCTGCCCGCGTGGAGGAAGCCTGCGGGCTTCATGCAGAATGCGCCACATGAGATGCGTGTGGGGTCTGCTGCTGTGGTGCGTGGCGCTGCCGGTGTGGGCGGCACACGGATACGCATTGTGGGGCGACCTGAAGTACCCGGCGGGTTTTGCCCATTTCGACTACGTCAATCCCGAGGCCCCCAAGGGCGGTGAGCTGCGCCTGGTGAGCAACCTGCGCGTGTCCACCTTCGACAAGTACAACCCCTTCACCTTGCGAGGCAATGCGCCGGCCTACCTGTCGACCTTGATGTTCGAGTCGCTGCTGATCGGCTCGCTCGACGAGACGGCCAGCGGCTATGGTCTGCTGGCTGAAAGCGTGGACGTGGCCCCCGACGGCCTGAGCGCGACGTTCCGGCTGCGGCGCGAAGCCCGTTTTCACAATGGCTCGCCCGTGCTCGCCAAGGACGTCAAGCACAGCTACGACATCTTGATGGGGCCCCATACCTCGCCGGCTTACAAGACGCTGCTGGCCGATGTGGCGGGCCTGGACGTGCTGGACGAGCGCACTGTGCGCTATCGCTTCCTGCGGCCCAATCGCGAACTGCCGCTGACCGTGGGCGGCCTGCCGGTGTTCAGCCACGAATGGGGGCAGGGCAAGCCCTTCGACCAGGTGGTGATGGACACGCCCATCGGCAGCGGGCCCTACCGGATCGGCCCGGTGCGCTTCGGCAAGGACATCACCTATGTGCGCGACCCCGACTACTGGGGGCGCCACCTGAATGTGCGCCGCGGCACGGTCAATTTCGACCGCATCACGGTGAAGATCTACAAGGACAACACCGCCCGGCTGGAGGCGCTCAAGGCCGGCGAGTTCGACATGATGCGCTTCTTCTCGGCGGGCGACTGGACGCGGCGTGTCACCGGCCGGCGCTTCGATTCGGGCGAACTGGTCAAGGGCGAGTTCCGGCACCGCCTGCCTTCGGGCTTCCAGAGCTTCGTGCTCAACACCCGGCGCGACCAGCTCAAGGACATCCGCGTGCGCGAGGCCCTGGGCTTGGCCTTCGACTACGAGTGGATGAACCGGCAGCTCTTCTACAACAGTTACCAACGGGTGACGGGTCTGTTCGGCAACACCGCCTGCCAGGCCCAGAATGAGCCTTCGCCCGAGGAGCTGGCCCTGCTCGAACCCTGGCGCGGCCGGCTGCCCTCCGCCGTGTTCGGCCCCATGTACGTGCCCCCTCGCACCGATGGCGACCATTCGCTGCGAGGCAATCTGCGTCGCGCCAAGGCCTTGCTGGCCGAGGCGGGCTGGACGGTGCAAGACGGGGTGCTGCGCAATGCGCAGGGGCAAGCCATGGTGCTGGAATATTTGGACAGCAACGAAGCCGGCGCGCGCATTGTCATGCCCTGGGCCCGCAACCTCGAGAAGCTCGGCATCCGGCTGGTCTATCGCGCGGTGGATTTCGCTCTCTTCCAGCAGCGCCTGCGGGAGTTTGACTTCGACATCATGACGATCGCCTTCCAAGGGACGCACAACCCCGGCAGCGAGTACGCCGACCTCTTCGGCAGCCAGGCAGCCCGCACGCCCGATTCGGGCAACTACGCCGGCGTGAGCCATCCGGCCGTTGATGCCCTGATCGAGCGCATGAGTGCGGCGCGCACCCAGGCCGAATTGCTGCCGGCCTGCCGTGCGCTGGACAGGGTGATCGCGCACAGCCATTACCTCATCCCCCAATGGACCGCGCCCACCCACCGCATTGCCTACAACCAATGGCGCCTGGCACGTCCGCAGACGGTGCCTCCTTACATTCAGGGCGAGGATTGGGCCATGTTCACCTGGTGGGCCAAGTAAGCCATGTGGTCGTACATCCTCAAGCGAGTGCTGCTGATGGTCCCCACGATGCTGGGGGTGCTGCTCATTACTTTCATCGTGGTGCAGTTCGTGCCCGGCGGCCCGGTGGAGCAGTACCTGGCCGAAGCCCGTGCCGCGCCCGGCACCGGCGGTGAGGGCGGGGCCTTTGCCTACCGCGGCGCCCAAGGCGTGGACCCGAAGCGGCTGGAGGAGATCAAGGCGCTCTACGGCTTCGACAAGCCCGCCCACGAACGCTTTGTGCAGATGCTCGGCCAGTTCATCCGCTTCGACCTGGGGCAGAGCTTCTTCCAAAACAAGGACGTGTGGGCATTGATCGTCGAGAAGCTGCCGGTGTCGATCAGCCTGGGAATGTGGACCTTCCTGCTCAGCTACGGTGTGGCCGTGCCGCTGGGCGTGGCCAAGGCGGTGCGTGCCGGCACGCGCTTCGACCTCGTGACCACGCTGCTCGTGCTGGTGGGCTATGCGATTCCGGGCTTCGTGCTCGGTGTGGCACTGCTGGTGATCTTTGGCGGACAGCTCCAGTGGTTCCCGCTGCGCGGCTTGACCTCGGCCAACTGGGAGGAACTGAGCTGGGGCGCACGCATCGTGGACTATCTCTGGCACATCACGCTGCCGGTCACGGCGATGGTGCTGGGCAGCTTTGCAGTGACCACGATGCTCACCAAGAACGCCTTCCTCGAAGAGATCCGCAAGCAGTACGTGCTGACCGCGCGCGCCAAGGGCCTGGGCGAGCGCCAGGTGCTGTGGAAGCATGTCTTGCGCAATGCGCTGATCCCCATCGTCACGGGCTTTCCGGCGGCTTTCGTCGGCGCCTTCTTCACCGGCGCGCTGCTGATCGAGACGCTGTTCTCCCTCGACGGCCTGGGCCTCCTGAGTTATGAGAGCGTGATCCGGCGCGACTATCCGGTGGTGCTGGGTACGCTGTACCTGTTCACATTGATCGGCCTGGTCACCAAGCTGATCAGCGATCTCTGTTACGTCTGGGTGGATCCGCGTGTCAAGTTCGACTGACCCCGTGCGCGCCGTGGCTTCGAACAGCCCCACACGGCGGGCCTGGCGGCGCTTCCGCCACAACCGGCTGGGATTCTGCAGTCTGGTGATTTTCTGCACCCTGGTCGTGCTCAGCCTCTTCGCCGAGGTGTTGTCGAATGACCGGCCGCTGCTGGTGCGCTACGAAGGCCGGTTCTACGTGCCGCTCCTGCATGACTATCCGGAAACGGTGTTCGGTGGTGACTTCGAGACGCCCACCGACTACCTGGATCCCTTCATCCGCGAGCGGCTCAACCAGGGCAGCAACTGGGCGATCTATCCGCCCAACCCCTACGGCCCGCGCACGATCAACTACTTCGCCAAGGAACCCAACCCCTCGGGCCCGTCGCGCGACAACTGGCTGGGCACCGACGACCGGGGGCGTGACATGTTGGCCCAGCTCATCTACGGTTTTCGGGTGAGCGTGCTGTTCGCGCTGGCGCTCACGGCCATCGGCGTGGTGCTGGGCGTGGTCGCCGGGGCGGTGCAGGGCTTTTTCGGCGGGCGCATCGACCTGACGATGCAGCGCCTCATCGAGATCTGGGCCTCGATGCCGGAGCTGTATCTGCTCATCATCTTCAGCGCGATGTTCTCGCCCAGCCTCGGGCTGCTGCTGGTGCTGCTGAGCCTGTTCGGCTGGATGGGGCTGTCGGACTACGTGCGTGCCGAGTTCCTGCGCAACCGGCAGATGGACTACGTGCGCTCGGCGCGTGCGCTGGGCGTGAGCAATGCCCAGATCATCTGGCGTCACATCCTGCCCAACAGCCTCACCCCGGTGGTGACCTTCCTGCCTTTCCGCATGAGTGCCGCCATCCTGGCCCTGACCTCGCTGGACTTCCTGGGCCTGGGGGTGCCAGCCGACACACCGTCGCTGGGCCAGTTGCTCAACCAGGGCAAGGCCAACATCGATGCCTGGTGGATCTCGTTGGCCACCTTTGGCGTGCTGGTGCTGACCCTGCTGCTGCTGACCTTCATGGGCGATGCGCTGCGCAATGCCCTGGATCCGCGTGTGCCCGACCCGCCGCAACCGCAGCCCACACCCCCGGCAACGACCGCCCCCAAGGAGGCCCAGGCATGAGCGGGATGCTGCTGGAAGCGCGCGGCCTGCGCGTGAGCTTTGGCGGCAAGGCAGTGGTGCACGGCGTGGACCTGCACGTCAAGCCAGGCGAGAAGCTGGCGCTCGTGGGTGAGTCCGGCTCGGGCAAGACCGTCACGGCCCTGAGCCTGCTGCGTCTGCTGCCGTCGGCCCAGGTGGAGGGCCAGGCCTGGCTGCAAGGCGATGGCGGCCAGCGGCGCGACCTGCTCGCCCTGAGCGAGCGCGAGCTCAGGGGGGTGCGCGGCCAGGAGGTGGCCGTGATCTTCCAGGAGCCGATGACGGCCCTGAACCCGCTCTACACCGTGGGCGATCAGATCGTCGAGGTGCTGCAGCTCAAAAAGGGCCTCCCCCCGGCTGAGGCGTGGGAGCGGGCCGTGCAATTGCTGGCCGACACCGGCATCCCCGAGCCCGAACGCCGTGCGCGTGCCTACCCGCACCAGCTCTCGGGCGGCCAGCGCCAGCGCGCGATGATCGCGATGGCGCTGGCGGGCGAGCCCCGCCTGCTGTTGGCCGACGAGCCCACCACCGCGCTGGATGTGACCCTGCGCGGCCAGATCCTGGATCTGCTGAACGAACTGCAGCGCCGTCGCGGCATGGCGGTGCTGATGATCACGCACGACCTCCATCTGGTGCGCCGCTTCGCCGACCGGGTGGCCGTGATGGAGAACGGCCACCTCGTCGAGGAGGGCGCGGTGGCCGAGGTGTTCAGCCGGCCCCGGCATCCCTACACCCGCAAGCTCATCGACAGCCGGCCCGAGCGCGACGTCGTCGATGCGGTGGCCGCGCCACTTTCGCAGGACGGGCTGCTGCACACCCGCGACCTCCGGGTGGTCTACTCCATCCCACGGCCTGGCTTGCGGGGCTGGTTCGGCCGCGGCGAGTTCGTGGCGGTCAAGGGTGCGAGCCTGATGCTTGCGCCGCGGCAGACGCTGGGGGTGATCGGCGAATCGGGGTCGGGCAAATCCACCCTGGCCCTGGCGGTGCTGGGGCTGCTGCCCAGCGGGGGTGAACTGCGTCTGGCCGGGAAGTCCTGGCAGGGTTCGCCGCGGGCTGACCGTCCCCTGCGGCGCGTGGCCCAGGTGGTCTTCCAGGACCCGTTTTCCTCCCTGTCGCCGCGCATGACGGTCGAGGAGCTCGTCGGCGAGGGCTTGCGGGTGCATGAGCCCGCGCTGGATGCCGGCGAGCGCCGCGAGCGGGTCCGGCAGGCCCTGGCCGATGTGGGTCTCACCGAAGCCCAGTTCCCGGGTTTGCTGGCGCGTTATCCGCATGAATTCTCCGGGGGGCAGCGCCAGCGCCTGGCGATCGCGCGAGCGCTGATCGTGAAGCCGCAGTTGCTGGTGCTGGACGAACCGACCAGCGCGCTGGACGTGACCATCCAGAAGCAGATACTCGGTCTGCTGCAGAGGCTGCAGCGCGAGCACGGTCTGGCCTACTTGCTCATCACCCACGATGTGGACGTGATCCGTGCGATGGCCCACCGCGTCATCGTGATGAAGGACGGTGTGGTGGTCGAGTCCGGCGAGATGCATGAGGTGCTCGATGCGCCGCGCCATCCGTACACGCAGCGGCTCGTGGCCGCGGCCACCGTGCCCGTCTCCGCCTGAGCGTCGAGAGCACCCCGTCACCACGGCTCAGGCTGCCAGGGCTCAGGCTGCCAGGGGCCACCCCTCGTCTTCCCGGCGCGCCAGGCGCTCGAGTTCGTCACACACCTGGGCCAAGGTGCCGCACAAGGCCGTGCGGCGCCGGTCGGCCGGATCGACGGCCACCTTCAGAGCGGCCATGGGTGCGAGGCCCATTGGCGGCTTCACGCCGCCTTCGTCATCCAGCGACACCCGAACGAGCACCGCGGCCGCACTGGCCGGGGTCTGCACACGCACATCCCAGTGGCAGCCTCGGCCCGGCAGCAGGCTCAGACGAACCTCCGCCGGGCTGTCGTCCCAGCGCGTTAGGGCCGGACGTACGAGCAGCACATGGGCGGCGTGACGGCGGGCGGCACGCGAGAGCGCACGCCAGGCGGAGGCAGACATCTCCTGGGCCCACAGCAGCAGCAGGCCTGCGGGGTGGGCCTGAAGCCACTGGACGCCGGCCTGGACCGGGCTCTGCGGCGCGGCGCCCGGCCAGCAGCAGGTGAGAGGCCCGTCGAGCGACAGCAGCCCCGGGTGGTGGGGCAGGCTACGCGGCGGCTGGACCAGGGCCAGGGGGCGCCCCTCTTGCACGCCGCGTCGAATGGCGTTTTCGAACAATCGCCATTCGGCCTCACCGGCCTGGGGGGTGCACACTTCCAGCACTTGACCGGCCAGCCAGCCCCCGCCGGGCAAAGCGGCATCAAGGCGAGCATGGCCCGTGGGCAGGCAGCGGGGCAAGGCGGGCCGGGGCTGCAGCCGCATGCGTTGCCACCACGGTGTGGGAAAAGCCGAGTCGTTCATGTCCATCTCCGAAGATCAACCAACCACATGACATTCGGCAGGATTGGGACGGGTGCTGCGCCCAAGGCGCAGCGGGCCAGGCTGCAGGGCCTGTGCGAGGGGACACCCCTTCGCACCTGCGCCCACCACCTGCAGCAGGCCGGAAGCGGCAGCGGCTACATCAGCATGGTGTTGCGGATCAGGCCCACGGCGATGCCTTCGAGCTCGAAGTCCTGGCCGGGCTCGACGACGATGGTGGGGTAGTCGGGGTTCTCGGCCACCAGTTCGATGTGACCCCGTTGGCGGCGCAGGCGCTTGACCGTGACCTCGTCGCCCAGGCGGGCCACGACGATCTGGCCGTTCTTGGCCTCGCGCGTGGCCTGCACGGCCAGCAGGTCGCCGTCGAGGATGCCGGCGTCGCGCATGCTCATGCCGCGCACCTTCAGCAGAAAGTCGGGCTTGCGCTGGAACAGGCCGGCCTCGACGTGGTAAGTCTGGTCGATGTGCTCCTGCGCCAGGATGGGGCTGCCTGCGGCGACACGGCCCACCAGGGGCAGGGCGAGCTGGGCCAGGCCGGGCAGCGGCAGGCTGAACTGGCGGATGCGCGACTCGGCCAGCGATCGCAATGTGTCAGACTTCAGCCTGATGCCCCGCGAGGTGCCGCCTACCAGCTCGATGACGCCCTTGCGGGCCAGGGCCTGCAGATGCTCCTCGGCGGCATTGGGCGAGCGGAAACCCAGTTCGGCAGCGATTTCGGCCCGCGTGGGGGGAGCACCGGTGCGCTCGATCGCGCTCTGGATGAGCTCGAGGATCTGCTGCTGGCGGGCCGTGAGCTTGGGGGTCTCGAACGTGTCCATGGGCGTGGGTCGGGTGGTGGGTGGCGGCCATTGGCCGGGCTGATGGCGATCGCCCCGGCCCGGTGTACGTCCTGGCTGCACACTGACTGGTTGCGCATCCAGTATCTGTATTTTTATCCAGCTTCCAGAAAAATGCAAAACATGCACCAGACCGTCGTGGTCATCGGCACGGGCGGCACGATTGCCGGCACGGCCGCCAGCGCGGCCGACCATACCGGCTACACCGCGGCCCAGATTGGCGTGGCGCAGTTGCTGGCGTCCGTGCCAGCGCTGTCCGGCCAGCCTCTGGAGATGCTCCAGCTCGCCCAGGTGGACAGCAAGGACATGGACTTCGGTGTGTGGCGCGAGCTGGCCCGGGCCGTGGACCGTGCGGTGGCGCGGCCCGAGGTGGCCGGGGTCGTCATCACGCATGGCACTGACACCCTGGAGGAGACCGCCTGGTTCCTGCAGGCCGTGCTGGCGCCGGCCAAGCCGGTGGTGCTGACGGCGGCGATGCGTCCGGCCACGGCCTTGTCGGCCGACGGGCCACAGAACCTGGCCGATGCCGTGACGGTGGCGGCTTGGCCGCAGGCCCGGGGGGTGGTGGCCGTGCTGTCGGGCCGGGTGCACGCGGCGGCCGATGTGCGCAAGGCTCACACCTACCGGGTGGACGCTTTCGATTCCGGCGATGCAGGACCGGTGGCGCTGGTGGAGGCAGGCCGGTTGCGCATTCTGCGCCCCTGGCCGCAGGGACCTGCGCTGGGCCTGCAAGCCCTGCTGGCCCTGGAGCCCACGGCGTGGCCCTGGGTGGAGATCGTCACGAGCGGGGCCGGTGCGCGGGCACAGGCCGTGCAAGCCCTGGTGCGCGCCGGTGTGCGCGGCCTCGTGGTGGCGGGCACCGGCAACGGCACCATCCATGTGGCCCTCGAAGCCGCCTTGACCGAGGCCCAGGCGCAGGGGGTGACGGTGTGGCGTGCCAGCCGTTGTGGCATGGGGCCGGTGCTCGGGGAGCATCCGCGGCAATGGCCCTCGGCCGGCACCTTGACCCCGGCCAAGGCCCGCGTGGCGCTGATGCTGGAGCTGATGCGGGCCTGAGCCCGGGGCTCAGACCAGGTGCAGTCGCACGTCGATGTTGTTGCGCGTGGCGTTGGAATAGGGGCACACCTGATGGGCGGCATGCACCAGGGCTTCGGCCTGGGTGCGTTCCATGCCGGGAAGGGACACGGCCAGGTCGACCTCGATGCCAAAGCCCTGGGCCACGGGCCCGATGCCCACCGTTGCCGTGATGGCGGTGTCGGCTGGCAGGGCGATCTTGCGCTGGGCGGCCACGAACTTCATGGCGCCAATGAAGCAGGCGGAGTAGCCCGCCGCGAAGAGTTGCTCGGGGTTCGTGCCGGGGCCGCCGGCACCGCCGAGTTCCCTGGGAGTGCTGAGCCGCAGGTCGAGGGCGCCGTCGGAGGACACCGAACGGCCGTCGCGGCCGCCGGTCGAGGTGGCTTGGGCCTGGTAGAGCACTTTTTCGAGAGGCATGGTCTTCCTTTCAGTGGGTGGGTGGGAGGGCAGGGGGCTCAGGCGGCCCGCCGTTTCACGGGGGCGATGGCCGAGGGGGTGGTGTGCAGGCTCAGACGCTGGCGCAGCCCGTGCAGGCGTTGACGCAACTCGGCGATCTCCTCCAGGCTGCACCGGGTAGCACAGGCCACTTCGACGGGCACCTGGACGGCGGCTTCACGCAGGGCCTCGCCCGCCGGGGTGAGGTGGACGATCACGCGGCGCTCATCGGCGCTGTCACGGCGGCGGTCCACCAGACCGGCCGACTGCAGGCGCTTGAGCAGGGGCGTGAGCGTGCCGGAATCGAGGAACAGCCGCTCGCCCAGTTCGCTCACCGTCTGCTCGCCATGCTCCCAAAGGACCAGCATCACCAGGTACTGCGGGTAGGTGAGGCTCAGCCGGTCGAGCAGGGGTTTGTAGAGCTTGGTCATCGCCAGTGACGTGGCGTAGAGCGCAAAGCACAACTGCTTGTCGAGCTGCAGCAGGCCCTGGGTGTCGGCGATGGGAGGGGTGGAATTCGGCATGGCTCAATTGTAATGCGCAATTTAATTGCGCGCAATTTAATTGTCGACAGAGAGGCCTATACCGGCCAGCCCGGCACCGGCTGGTGCCCGGCGCCTCAGGCTTCCAACTGGTCCAGCTGTTCGCTGAGTTCGAGCCAGCGCGTCTCGAGTTGCTCTATCTGTTCGCCGATCTCTTTGAGCCGGCGGCCTTGCTGAGCCCATTGCTCCGGCGTGCCTTCGCCGCCGGACAACGCCGCTTCGAGGGCGGCCTTCTCCTGACCCAGGGCGGCCAGCCGTTCGTCGATGGCGACCCGTTCCTTCTTCAAGGGCCGGGCCTTTTCGAGACGTTGCTGACGTTGCGGGTCGCGCCGGTCCTGACGCGCAGGGCGGGCGGCCGCGGCCGTTGGTGCTGCGGCGGCCGGCGGCTGCCGGTGTGCCTGGGCCCGCTCGCGGCCCTGGTCCAGCAACCAGCGCTGGTAGTCGTCGAGGTCGCCGTCAAAGGGGGTCACGCTCCCGTGCGCGACCAGCCAGAACTCGTCGCACACCTCGCGCAGCAGTGCACGGTCGTGGCTGACCAGCATCACCGTGCCCTCGAACTCGTTGAGGGCCATGCTCAGCGCTTCGCGGGTGGTGAGGTCGAGGTGGTTGGTGGGTTCGTCCAGCAGCAGCAGGTTGGGGCGCTGCCACACGAGCAGGGCCAGCACCAGGCGGGCCTTCTCGCCGCCGCTCATGCTGCCCACGGGCTGCATCACCATGTCGCCCACAAAGCGGAACTGGCCGAGGAAGTCGCGCAGCTCCTGCTCGCGGGCCTGGGGGCCTACGTCGCGGGCGAGACGGATCATGTGCTGCAAGGGGGTGTCGGCCGGGTGCAGCACGTCCAGCTCCTGCTGGGCGAAGTAGCCGATGGCCAGGCCCTTGCCTTCGGTGATGCGCCCGCGCAGCAGCGGCAGGCTGCGGGCGATGGTCTTGACCAGCGTGGACTTGCCCTGGCCGTTGGCGCCGAGGATGCCGATGCGCTGGCCGGCCAGCACCGATCGGTTCACGTCGCGCAGGATGAGCGTGTCGCCCTCGGCGTTGCGATAGCCCATGCCGGCACCATCGAGCACCAGCATGGGGTTGGGCAGGTGGGCCGGCTCGCGGAACTCGAACTGGAAATCGGCCGCGGTGAGCACCGGGGCGAGCTTTTCCATGCGTGCCAGCGCCTTGACCCGGCTTTGCGCCTGGCGGGCCTTGCTGGCCTTGGCCTTGAAGCGCTCGATGAAGCGCGAGAGCTGCGCAATGCGCTCTTGCTGACGCTCGAAGGCGGCCTGCTGCTGGCTCATGCGCTCGGCGCGCATCTCCTCGAAACGGGTGTAGTTGCCACCGTAGCGGGTCAGGCGAGCGTCTTCCAAGTGCACGGTCACCCGGGTGACCGCATCGAGGAACTCGCGGTCATGGCTGATGACGATCAGCGTTCCCTCGAAGCGCTGCAGCCAGGCTTCCAGCCAGACCAGGGCATCGAGGTCCAGGTGGTTGGTGGGCTCGTCCAGCAGCATCAGGTCGGCCGGGCACATCAGCGCGCGCGCCAGCTGCAACCGCATGCGCCAGCCGCCCGAGAAGCTGTTCACCGGGGCATCGAGCTGTCCGGTGGTGAAGCCCAGGCCCAGCAGCAGCGCTTGCGCGCGGGCACGCGCGTCGAAGCCACCGGCCTGCTCGATGCGGTGATGGGCCTCGGCGATGGCCAGGCCGTCGTCGGCGGCCTCGGCCTGGGCCAGCGCTGCCTGTGCCGCCTGCAGCATGCGGTCACCGGCCAGCACGAAGTCGGTGGCGCCCTCGTCGGTCTCGGGCATGTCCTGGGCCACTTCGGCCACTTGCCAGTGGGCGGGCACCTCGGCATCGCCGGCATCGGCCTGCAGCCTGCCGGTGAGCAGGGCGAAGAGCGAGGATTTGCCGGCGCCGTTGCGGCCCACCAGGCCCACCTTTTCCCCGGGGTTCAGGGTGAGCCAGGCGCCTTCGAGCACGACCTTCGTGCCGCGGCGCAGGGTGAGGTTCTTGAGCTGGATCATCAGGGCAGGCTCTGGGCGGCCAGGGCTTCGCGTGTGAGCAGCACCACCATGTCGGGGCCGGCGCTGGTGTCGATCCACACGGCTTCGAGCAAGGGGAAGGCTGCCTCGAAATGGGCACGCTCGTGGCCGATCTCCAGCACGAGCACGGCGTGGTCGTTCATGTGGGCCGGGGCCTCGCGCAGGATGCGACGGATCAGGTCCATGCCATCCTCGCCGCCGGCCAGGGCCAGGTCGGGCTCGGCCTGGTATTCGGCCGGCAGGGCTGCCATCGACAGCGTGTTCACATAGGGCGGATTGCACAGGATGAGGTCGTAGCGGCCGGGCAGGACCTCGAAGAGGTCGCTGTGCACGAGACGGATGCGATCGGCCAGGCCATGGCGCTCGACGTTGATGCGCGCCACCGCCAGGGCGTCCTCACTCAGGTCGGCAGCATCCACGTGCACGTCCGGATAGGCCATGGCGGTGAGCACCGCCAGGCTGCCGTTGCCGGTGCACAGGTCGAGCACTGCGCGGGTGTGTTCACCCAGCCAGGGGTCGATGCTGCCATCGGCCAGCAGCTCGGCGATGAACGAGCGCGGCACGATGGCGCGCTCGTCGACGTAGAAGCGCACGCCTTGCAGCCAGGCCTCCTGCGTGAGGTAGGCCGCCGGCACGCGGCTGGTGATGCGCTCGTCGATCAGGGCGTTCACGCGGGCCTGGTCGGCGCGGTCGAGCTCACGTGCCGCGACGCTGTCGAGGTCGTCCAGCGGCAGGCCCAGGGCCCACAGCGTGAGCCAGGCGGCCTCGTCGCGGGCGTTGGTGGTGCCATGCCCAAATGAAACGCCCGCCTCGTCGAGGCGGGCGGCCATGCGCTCGATCATCTCGAGTACGGTCATGCGATCAGTGCTTCCAGGGTCTTGCGGTAGATATTCTTCAGGGGTTCGAGGTGGGCCACTTCCACGCCTTCGTTGATCTTGTGGATGGTGGCGTTGCGCGGCCCGAACTCGATCACCTGGGGACAGATCTGCGCGATGAAGCGGCCATCCGAGGTGCCGCCGGTGGTGGACAGCTCGGGCGTGAGGCCGGTTTCGGTGCGGATGGCGGCCACCACGGCTTCGCTCAGGTCGCCCGGTTCGGTGAGGAAAGGCAGGCCGCCCAGCGTCCAGGCGAGGTCATACTCCAGGCCGTGGCGGTCGAGCACTTCGTGCACCCGGGCCTTCAGGCCTTCGGGGGTGGATTCGGTGCCGTAGCGGAAATTGAAGTCGACGACGAGCTCGCCGGGGATGACATTGGTGGCGCCGGTGCCGGCGTGCAGATTCGAGATCTGCCAACTCGTGGGCGGGAAGTAGGCGTTGCCACGGTCCCATTCGATGGCCGCGAGTTCGGCCAGGGCCGGTGCGGCCTGGTGCACCGGGTTGCGCGCCAGGTGAGGGTAGGCGATGTGGCCCTGGAGGCCCTTGACCGTAAGCCGGCCCGACAGCGAGCCGCGACGGCCGTTCTTGATCATGTCGCCCAGGCGCTCGACCGAGGTGGGTTCGCCGACGATGCAGTAGTCCAGGCGTTCGCCGCGCGCGCGCAGCCAGTCGCAGACCTTGACGGTCCCGTCGTTGGCCGGGCCCTCCTCGTCGCTGGTGATCAGGAAGGCGATGGAGCCACGGTGGTCGGGGTGGGCGGCCACGAACTCCTGCACGGCCACCACCATCGCGGCGATCGAGCTCTTCATGTCGGCGGCACCGCGGCCATGCAGCAGGCCGTCGCGGTGGGTGGGCGTGAAAGGGTCGCTGAGCCAGCGCTCCAGGGGCCCGGTGGGCACCACATCGGTGTGGCCGGCAAACACCAGCAGCTTGCCCTCGTGGCCGGCGCGGCCCTCGCGCTTGGCCCACAGGTTGGTGACGCGAAAGTCGGACGGGCCGAAGACCAGCGTCTCGCAGGCAAAGCCCAGGGGCGTGAGCCGCTCGGCGATCAGGGCTTGGCAGCCGGCATCGGACGGTGTGACCGAAGGCCGGGCGATCAGGGCTTCGGTGAGGCGCAGGGTGTCGGTCATGGGGTGGGGGCCGCAGCGTGCCGGGCCTCAGCGCAGCACGCCGAAGCCGGTGGTGCCATAGCCGCTGGGGCGCTCGTCGTTGCGCACGTCCAGCGTGATCTCGGTGAAGGACGGTCCGTCCTCGACCTCTTCTTTTTTCGGGGTGAGCTTGCTCTGGGCGCTCATGTCGTTCTGCAGCCGCCACATCAGGTTGGTGGGCGAATCAGCGTAGGCCAGGCCTTCCTCGCGGGTGACACGGCCCTCGTTGATCAGGCGGGCGATATCGGCTTCGAAGGTCTGCGAACCCTCGGCCAGGGATTTCTCCATCGCCTCTTTCACGCCGGCGAGATCGCCCTTTTCGATCAGCTCGGCCACGAGCTTGGTGTTGAGCAGCACCTCCACGGCCGGGATGCGTCCGCCGGTGACCGCACGCATCAGGCGCTGCGAGACGATGGCCTTCAGCCCCGAGCCCAGGTCCGACAGCAGGGCAGGGCGCGCCTCGGGGGTGTAGAACGACATGATGCGGCTGAGCGCGTGATAGCTGTTGTTGGCGTGCATCGTCGACAGCACCAGGTGACCGGACAGGGCGTATGACAGGGCCGCGGTCATGGTTTCGCGGTCGCGGATCTCGCCGATCATGATGCAGTCGGGGGCCTGACGCAGGGCGTTCTTCAGCCCGATCTGCAGGGACTGGGTGTCCCGTCCGACTTCGCGCTGGTTGATCACCGACTTCTTGTTCGTGAACAGGAACTCGATCGGATCCTCGATGGTGAGGATGTGCCCGGCCAACTGCTGATTGCGGTGCTCGAGCATGGCGGCCAAGGTGGTGCTCTTGCCCGTGCCGGTGGCGCCTACCAGCAGGATCAGCCCGCGCTTTTCCAGGATCAGGCTGGTGAGGATGTCGGGCACGTTGAGCGATTCCAGCGAGGGAATCGTGCTCGGAATGCAGCGGAACACCGCGGCGACCGAGCCGCGCTGCTTGAAGGCGCTCAGGCGGAAGCTGGCCACGCCGGGTAGCACCACCCCCAGGTTCAGCTCGCCTGTTTCGTCGAGCTCCTCCATTTGGGCAGGGGTGAGCACCTCGGCGAGCAACTGGCGCGGCTGCTGGGGGGTGAGGGGCTGATCGCTGACTTGCAGGATCTGCCCGTGGATCTTGATGAGGATGGGCGTCTTGGCCGACAGATAGACATCCGAGGCCTGCTTGTCGGCCATCAGGCGCAGCACGCGCTCCATGTTGCCACCGCTCATCGCCATCCTCCTCGTCGTGGGTGTGTCGGGTGTGCCGCAGTGTGCCTCAGGCGCGCAGCAGGTCGTTGATGCTGGTCTTGGAACGGGTCTGGGCGTCCACGCGCTTGACGATCACCGCGGCATACAGGCTGTAGGCCTGGCCGGCAGCCGTCGTCTTGGGCAGGTTGCCGCTCACGACCACCGAGCCGGCCGGCACGCGGCCGTAGGTGATCTCGCCGGTCTCACGGTTGAAGATGGGGGTGCTCTGGCCGATGTACACGCCCATGCCCAGCACGGAGTTCTCTTCGACGATCACGCCTTCCACCACCTCGGAGCGCGCGCCGATGAAGCAGTTGTCCTCGATGATCGTGGGGTTGGCCTGCAGCGGTTCGAGCACACCGCCGATGCCCACGCCCCCCGAGAGGTGCACATTCTTGCCAATCTGGGCGCACGAGCCCACGGTGGCCCAGGTGTCGACCATGGTGCCTTCGTCCACATAGGCGCCGATGTTCACGTACGAGGGCATGAGCACCACATTCCTGGCGATGTAGCTGCCACGGCGCGCCACGGCAGGGGGCACGACACGCACACCGGTGGCTCGCATCTCCTCGTCGCTGAGGTGGGCGAACTTGGTGGGCACCTTGTCGAAGAAGCCCAGGTCGCCGGCGCGCATGGCGACGTTGTCGTGCAGGCGGAAGCTCAGCAGCACGGCCTTCTTGATCCACTGGTGGGTGGTCCAGGCGCCGTCGATCTTCTCGGCCACGCGCAGGCGGCCCTTGTTCAGGTCGGCGATCACGGATTCGACGGCCTCGCGCACCTCGGGGGCGGCAGCGGAGGGCGACAGGGCGGCGCGGTCGTCCCAGGCCTGGTTGATGACGGCTTCGAGGGCTTGACTCATGGATGCGGACTCTTGAGTGGATCAGAGGGAACGGACATAGGCGGCGATGCGTTCGGCGGCCTCGACGCATTCGTCGAGCTCGGCCACCAGGGCCATGCGGATGCGGCCGGCGCCGGGGTTCAGGCCGTGCGCCTGCCGCGCAAGGAAGCTGCCCGGCAAGACCGTCACATTGTATTGAGCGAGCACCCCCCGGGCGAACTCGGTGTCGCTTTGCCCCAGGGCCTCGGGCACCTTGGCCCACAAGTAGAAGCCGGCATCGGGCAGGGCCACCTCCAGCACCTCGGCCAGCAGGGGGGTGACGCGGGCGAACTTGGCGCGGTACTGCTCGCGGTTGGCCACCACGTGGGCTTCGTCGTTCCAGGCGGCGATGCTGGCCTGCTGCACCACCGGGCTCATCGCGCTGCCGTGGTAGGTGCGGTACAGCGAGAAGGCCTTCAGGAGCCGTGCATCGCCGGCCACGAAGCCCGAGCGCAGGCCCGGCACGTTGGAGCGCTTGGACAAGCTGGTGAAGGCGACGAGGTTGCGCAGATCCTGGCGGCCGAGCCTGGCGGCGGCTTCCAGCCCGCCCAGCGGAGGCTCGTCACGGAAGTAGATCTCGGAATAGCACTCGTCCGAGGCGATCACGAAGCCGTGCCGGTCGCTCAGCTCGAACAGCCGCGCCCATTCGTCCAGGGGCATCACCGCGCCGGTGGGATTGCCCGGCGAGCACACGTAGACGAGCTGGGTGCGCGCCCAGGTGTCGTCCGACAAGGCCGACCAGTCGCAGGCAAAGTTGCGCGTCGGGTCGCTGTTGGCAAAGGCCGTGTCGGCACCAGCCAGCAAGGCGGCGCCTTCGTAGATCTGATAGAAGGGATTCGGGCAGACCACGATGGGCCCGCCGGCCTGGCGGTGCCGCGTCGGGTCGATGACGGTCTGGGCAAAGGCGAACAGCGCCTCGCGCGAGCCGTTGACCGGCAGCACCTGGGTGGCCGGATCCAGGCTCACGCCGTAGCGGCGCTGCACCCAGCCGGCCATCGCCTCGCGCAGGGCCGGCTGGCCCACCGTGGCCGGGTAGTGGGCCAGGCCGTCGAGGGCATGGGCCAGCGCCTGGCGGATGAAGAGCGGCGTGGGGTGCCTGGGCTCTCCGATGCCCAGGCTGATGGGCCGCAGGGCCGGGTTGGGCGTGAGGTCCTGGGTGAGGGCGCGCAGCCGTTCGAACGGATAGGGCTGGAGGCGGGCGAGCAGGGGGTTCATGGACGGCGATTATCCCCGTTCGACGCACCGGGACACTGCGCTTGACGGCTCGCCGGGGGGCTCCGATCATGGATCCATGAACACGTTGCGGTGGCGCGATCTGCGTTTTGCGCTGGCCTGGGCCATGCCCTGGGGGATCGGTACGGCCGCGTGGTATTCGCCCTGGGCGGCCTGGGGTGTGGCCCTGGGCGTGCTGACGGGCGTGGCGGTGCTGGAATGGGTACTTCCCTCGTGGCGGCACTCGCCCGCGGCGCGCGAGCCGCATCCGTGGTTCGTGGCCTGCCTGCGCCTGCATGTGCTGTGGCAGGCCGGTCTGTTGGCCCTGGGCCTGCTCGTGGCCCGGGAGCAGTCCAGTGCGGCGGCGGTGCTGGCCCTGGGGCTGGCCGTGGGGACGACCACCGGGTCGCAGGGCATCACCTTCGCTCACGAGCTGGGCCATTCCCGCTCCCGGCTCGACCGCGCCCTGGGCTGGGCGCTGATGATCAGCGTGGGCTACGCCCACTTCATGGTGGAGCACTATCGCGGGCACCATGTGCGGGCGGCGACCGCCGACGATCCGGCCAGTGCTCGCGCCGGGGAATCGTTGTGGCGTTTCCTGCCGCGCACGCTGGCCGGCAGTTGGCGCAGCGCCTGGGCGCTGGAAGCGCAGCGGCTGGCGCGGCATCGCCAGGGCTGGGCGCACAGCCCGCTGGCCTGGGCGATGGTGGCGCAGGGGGCTTGGATCGGCGTGGTCGCGGCGGTGGCGGGCTGGCAAGGCCTGCTCTTCTGGGGGGTGCAGGCGGCCCATGCCGTGTGGCTGCTGGAGACCGTGAACTACATCGAGCACTATGGCCTGCAGCGCCGTGAGGTGCAGGGCCGGCCCGAGCGCTTCGGGGTGGAGCATGCCTGGAATGCCGACACCCTGATCAGCAACTGCCTGCTGGCCAACCTGCAACGGCATTCCGACCACCACATGCACGCCGGCAAGCCCTATGCCAGCCTGGAGCCCCTGCCGGGGCCCCAGTTACCTACCGGCTATGCGGGCTGCATCTGGCTGGCGATGGTGCCGCCGCTGTGGTTCCGTGTCATGCATCCGCGTCTGGACCGGTGGCGACTGTCGCCGGCCTGAGCCCTGCGCGGCCTTTCAGCCCAGCAGGCCCGATTCGGACGCATGCTGCGGCAGCTCGATGCGCGGTTGGGGCTTCCAGCCCTTCTTGCGATGCTCGACCACCACGTTGGTGTAGATGCCGCCGCGCACATACCACTTGGCCGTGATGCGCAGAAAGCGCGGCTCGATGGCCTTGACGATGTCGTCGAGGATGTCGTTGGTGACCTTCTCGTGGAAAGCCCCCTCGTTGCGGTAGCTCCACATGTACATCTTCAGGCTCTTGAGCTCGACGCACAGCTTGTCGGGGATGCAGTCGATCGTGAAGTGCGCGAAGTCGGGCTGGCCGGTCAGCGGGCAGTGGCAGGTGAACTCGGGGACCTGGAACTGGATGACGTAGTCGCGCTTCGGGCTGGGGTTCGGGAAGACATGCAGCTCCTTCGAAGGCGCCGAGGGCGGGTTGGGCGGCATCTCGCGCTGCCGGGGAGGGGTGCGGGCGGGGGAGGAAGGGCGTTTGGCCATGGCAGTGTGACGGTTGGAGACGAAGGGGCGCCCACGGGCTGGGCGGCAGGGGGGCGATGGTATCATCCGCGCTTCCGTGGAACCGGTCGATGGGTCGGTTTTCGTATACGAATCAACGACTTAGCGCGAGGCCGCCGGTGGCGGCCCGGCGCGGTGCCCCAAGCAGCCCATGCGCCTGAACTCGATCAAGCTGTCCGGCTTCAAGTCCTTCGCGGAGCCCACGCATTTCCAGTTGCCCGGGCAACTCGTCGGCGTGGTGGGGCCCAACGGCTGCGGCAAGTCCAACATCATGGATGCGGTGCGCTGGGTGCTGGGCGAGTCCAAGGCCTCGGAGCTGCGTGGCGAGTCGATGCAAGACGTGATCTTCAACGGCTCGGGCACCCGCAAGCCGGCCAGCCGGGCCAGCGTGGAACTGGTGTTCGACAACTCCGACGCGCGCGCCGGCGGACAGTGGAACCAGTTCACCGAGATCTCGGTGCGACGCGTGCTCACGCGCGATGGGACGTCGAGCTATTTCATCAACGGGCAGCCCGTGCGCCGCCGTGATGTCCAGGACGTCTTCCTCGGCACGGGCCTGGGGCCGCGGGCCTACGCGATCATCGGCCAGGGCACGATCAGCCGCATCATCGAATCACGCCCCGAGGAGCTGCGCATGTTCCTCGAGGAAGCCGCCGGCGTGTCCAAGTACAAGGAGCGCCGCCGCGAGACGGAGAACCGTCTGAAGGATACGCGCGAGAACCTCACCCGGGTGGAGGACATCCTGCGTGAGCTGGGCCACAACCTCGAGCGTCTGGAACAGCAGGCCGAGGTGGCGCAGCGTTACCGCAGCCTGCAGGAGCAGGGCACGCTCAAGCTGCATCAACTCTGGTTCCTCAAGCACCGCGATGCGGCCGCCGAGCAAGAGCGCGTGCACCGCGAAGTGCTGGAAGCCACCAATGCCCTGGAGGCGAGGCTGGCCGAGCTGCGCCACGTCGAGGCCGAGCTGGAGACCCTCCGGCAGGCGCATTACGCGGCCAGCGACGAGCTGCACGCCGCGCAGGGCGCGCTGGCCGAGGCCAGCCTCGAAGTCAGCCGGCTCGAGGAACGCATCCGCTATGTGGTGGAGGGGCGTCAGCGCGTCGAGCAGCGGTTGATCGAGCTGAAAGCGCACAGCGGCCAGTGGGCCGAGCGTCGCGCCCAGGCCGAAAGCGAGCTCGAGACGATCGCCGAGCAGATCGCGATGGCGCAGGAGCAGGCCGAGGTCCTGGCCGCCCAGGCCGAGGAGGAGGCAGCCAATCTCCCGGCTCTGGAGGACGCGGTACGCGCCGCCGTCACTCGGGCCAACGAGCAGCGCAACGCCGTCTCCGGCGTGCAGCAGCAGATCCAGTTGCTGGCGGTGGAATCGCGCAACCTGGACGAGCAGGGCCGGCAATTGCAGACGCGGCGTGAGCGCCTGGCCGCCGAGGCCAAGGGCCTGGCCGCCCCTGACGAAGCCCGGTTGGGCGAACTGCAGCGCCTGCACGAGCAGGCGGCCCAGGAGCAGGCCGTGGCCGACGAGCGCCTGCACGAGCTGACCGAGCGGGTGCCGCATCTGGACGAGGAGCGGCGCGCCCAGCAGGAGCGGGTCAATGCCGAGTCGGCCCGGCAGGCCGACCTGGCGGCCCGGCTGGAGGCTCTGAGGGCGCTGCAGGAGAAGGTGCAGACCGAGGGCAAGCTCAAGCCCTGGCTGGCCAAGCACGGCCTGGACGGGCTGCAGGGCCTGTGGACGAAGGTGCACATCGAGCCGGGCTGGGAGACGGCCCTGGAATCGGCGCTGCGCGAGCGGCTCAACGCGCTGGAGGTGGGCCGTGTCGAGACCGTGCGGGCTTTCGCCAGCGACGCGCCGCCGGCCAAGCTGGCCTTCTACACGCTGCCCTCGGCCGCCATCAGCAACACCCACCACACGCTGCCACGCCTGTCCGACTTGCTGCGCCTGCACGATGCCGGGCTCAAGGCCCTGCTGAACGACTGGCTGGAAGGGGTCTACACCGCCGGCTCCATCGATGAAGCCCTGGCCCAGCGCGACAGGCTCACCCACGGCGAGGTGATCATGACCCGCGAGGGCCATGCGGTGTCGCAGTTCGCGGTGGCGTTCTACGCCCCCGACTCCGAGCAGGCCGGCATGCTCGCCCGCGCCCAGGAGATCGAGAACCTGGAGCGACAGGTGCGCGCCCAGGCCCTGATCGCCGACGAGGCGCGCTCGGCCCTGGTGCGGGCCGAGGCGGCGTACACCGAGGCCTCCCAGCGTCTGGTCACGGCCCGCCGCGAGGCGGCCGAGCTGCAAGCGCGCACCCATCAGCTCCAGGTGGAGTTGCTGCGCCTGACGCAGCAGGCCGAGCAGACCAGCAGCCGGCGCGGCCAGATCGAGGAGGAACTGGCCGAGATCGATGCGCAGCTCGAGGAACTGGCCGAACGGCGAGCCACCGGCGAGGCGCGCTTCGAGGAACTCGACATGCTGCTGGCCAACGAGCAGGAGCGCCACGCCGAGCTCGAAGAGGCCGTGATCGAGGCCGAGCGCAAACTCAACCAGGCGCGTGAGCAACTGCGTTCACTCGAACGCGAAGCCCAGGAGTCGCAGTTCTCGGCCCGCGCCCTGGCCTCCCGCCGCGGGGAGCTGCAGCGCTCCATCGAGACGGCGGTGCAGCAGATCCAGGCCAACGAGCGCTCGGCCGAGCAGTTGCAGGCCGAGCTCGACGGCTTCAACGACGCTGCGGCCCAGGCCGGCCTGCAGGAAGCGCTGGCGCTCAAGATGGAGCGTGAGGCAGCGCTGGCGGCCAAGCGCAGCGAGTACGACGATCTGTCGATGCGACTGCGCCGGGCCGACGAGCAGCGCCTGGAGTTCGAGCGCAGCCTCGATCCGCTGCGTGAGCGCATCACCAAACTGCAGCTCGAGGAACAAGCCGCTTCGCTGGGCGGCGCCCAGTTCCTCGAGCAGCTCACCCAGGCCGAGGTCGATCTCGAGGCCCTGGCGCGCACGATCGAGGAAGGCGGGGTGCGACTGCACGGCCTGCAAAGCGAGATCGACCGCATCAACCGCGAGATCAATGCCCTGGGGGCGGTGAACCTGGCGGCTCTGGACGAGCTCACCGCCGCGCGCGAGCGCAAGACCTTCCTGGATGCCCAGAACGCCGACCTGACCGACGCGATCAAGACGCTCGAGGATGCGATCCACAAGATCGACATGGAAACCCGCGAGCTGCTGAAGAAGACCTTCGACTTCGTCAACGAGCACTTCGGCAAGATGTTCCCGAGCCTGTTCGGCGGCGGCACCGCGAAGCTGGTCATGACCGGCGACGAGATCCTCGATGCCGGTGTGCAGGTGATGGCCCAGCCGCCGGGCAAGAAGAACAGCACGATCCACCTCCTGTCCGGTGGCGAGAAGGCGCTGACGGCCATCGCGCTCGTGTTCGCGATCTTCCAGCTCAACCCGGCGCCCTTCTGCCTGCTCGACGAGGTCGATGCCCCGCTGGACGACGCCAACACCGAGCGCTACGCCAAGCTGGTGACCGCGATGTCCAAGGACACCCAGTTCCTGTTCATCTCGCACAACAAGATCGCCATGGAGATGGCCGAGCAGCTCATCGGCGTGACGATGCAGGAGCAGGGGGTCTCGCGCATCGTGGCCGTGGACATGGAAGCGGCCGTGGGCATGGCCGAGGCGGCCTGAGCATCATGGGCAGCCTGCAACTGGCCTTGCTCGTCCTGGGCGTGCTCGTCGTCGGCGCGGTGGTGGCCCATGGGGCCTGGCAGGCCCGCAAGGCGGGTGTGCGCCGAGCCACCCCCCGCAGCGAGGCCGTGCCCCAGCGTTTCGAGGAACCCGTGCTGCGACTCGAGGACTTCGAGCCACCGCCGGCCGACGCGCTGGAGAGCGCGCTGGCACCAACCCCCGCGCGGCGGCAGACCGGGCCGCGTCTGGACCCTTTGATCGATGCCATCGTCCCGCTGAGCGTGGAGCTGCGCTTCACCGGCGACAGTGTGATGCACCACCTGCCTGCCACCCGGCGTGCCGGCAGCAAACCCTTCTTCATCGAGGGGCTGAATGACGCCACCTCCGAATGGGAGCCGCCCCAGGCCGGTCAGACCTACCGCGAGTTCCAGGCCGGCGTGCAGTTGGCCAACCGCACTGGGGCGCTCAACGAGATCGAATACTCCGAGTTCGTGCAGAAGGTGCAGGCTTTTGCCGATGCGATCGGCGCGACGGCCGATTTCCCCGACATGCTCGACGTGGTCGCGCGCGCCCGCGAACTCGACCAGTTCGCCAGCCAGCACGATGCCCAGCTCGCCTGCCGTCTGGTGGC
Source organism: Caldimonas hydrothermalis (assembly GCF_056746695.1). NCBI lineage: Bacteria > Pseudomonadati > Pseudomonadota > Betaproteobacteria > Burkholderiales > Sphaerotilaceae > Caldimonas > Caldimonas hydrothermalis. The sequence goes on from NZ_JBWQXA010000004.1 coordinate 38,898, forward strand.
CCGCGGAGCGGCCTGGTCGGTAGCCTACATCCAGCAGCATGCGGCGCGCCATGGCTTTGTCTCCGGGGCCGTGCCGGGCCGTCTGGTGCTGCCGGGCAGCCAAGAAGGCGCTCCGGCCATGCTGATCCTGCAGTTCGACGCCCAGGCCGCCTTTGCCGAAGATCCCAACCGGGCGGCGGTGCGCGATGTGAGCCTGGCCTTCGACGTGCCTCAGACGAGCGCCGACGAGGCCCCCTTCCAGGCCTGGCAGGCCAGCGCGCAGGCCCTGGCCCTGGGCATGGAGGCCGCGGTGGTGGACGATGCCGGCCAGCCCCTGGGCCCCCAGGCGTTCGACGCCATCGGCCGCGAGCTCGAGCGGCTCTACGCCACATTGGAAGCGCGTGGCCTGCCGGCGGGTTCGCCGGCAGCGCGCCGCCTGTTCAGCTGAAGTCGCGCACCACGCGCGCGGGTTCGCGCATGAGCACGAATTCCTCGGCGGCAGTGGGATGCACGGCCAAGGTCCGGTCGAACTGGGTCTTTGTGGCACCGCAGCTCAGTGCTACCGCCAGGCTCTGCACGATCTCCGGGGCGTCGGTGCCCAGCATGTGCACGCCCATCACCCGGTCGGACACATCGTCGACCAGCAGCTTCATGTAGCAGCGCTCAGCGCCCCCGAAGAAGGCCTGGCGCATCGGGCGGAAGTCGCTCTCGTAGACCCGGTAAGGCTGGCGGCGCTGCCGCATCGCGGCCTCGGTGAGGCCGATCGTGCCCACGGGCGGCAAGGTGAACACGGCTGTGGCGGTCAGGCGCAAGTCGGGGAAACGATGGGTGGGGCCAAAGAGCGCATCGGCCAGCGCCCGTCCCTGGGCGATGGCCACCGGCGTGAGGTTGAGCCGGTCGGTCACGTCACCGATGGCGTAGACCCCCTCGGCTGGGGTCTGCAGCCGCTCATCGACCGGGACAGCACCGTGGCTGCCCAGCGGGATGCCCAGCGTCTCCAGACCCAGCCCGGCCGTGTTGGGCCGTCGGCCCGTGGCGTTGAGCACGAAGCTGGCCGCGAGGCAGCGGCCATCGGCCAGCACCACCTCCCAGCGGCCCGGCCCGCCGCGCACGGCCTTCACGCCCTGGCCCGAGATCCGCTCGATGCCCGCCTGCTCCAGGGCTGCCGCCAGGCGGCGCCGCACGTCTTCGTCGAAGCCCCGCAGGGGCAGGTCGGCACGGTGGACCAGCCGCACACAGACCCCCAGTCGGGCCAGCATGCTCGCGAACTCCAGCGCGATATAGCCGGCGCCGATCACCGTCGCGTCGGCCGGCAGCTCGCGCAGGTCGAGCAGCTCGTCGGAGGTGGGGCAATCGGCGATGCCCTCGATACTGTCGCGCACCGGCGAGGCCCCGGTGGCGATCAGCAGCCGTCGCGCGCGCAGCGTGCGCGCACCCACCTGCACCGTGTGCGGGCCCAGCACACGGGCCCGGCCTTCGAAGAGGGTCACGCCGGAGCTGGCCAGCAACTGGCGGTACACGCCTTCGAGGCGATCGGTCTCGGCCTTCTTGCGTGCAGCCCAGCGGGCCATGTCGAAGCGTGGGGCCCCATCGGGCAGCACCCAGCCGTATTCGGCCGCCTCGCGCAAGGCATCCCCATACTGTGCGGCGTACATCAGCAGCTTTTTCGGCACACAGCCGCGGATCACGCAGGTGCCGCCCACGCGGGAGGCTTCCACGATGCCGACCTTGGCGCCATGGGCTGCGGCCCGGCGCGAGGCCGCCACACCGCCTGAGCCGGCGCCCAGGGTCAGGAGGTCGAAATCGAAGGTCTCGGACATGGCAGGCTCTCCGGTGGCCATGCGCGCAGCTTAGCGCCCCCATGGCGAGGGCGTGCGCCGTGCGGGACAATGCCGTTCCATGAGCCAGCCTTCCCTGTTCGACCCGGCCCCGGCCTCCAGCGCCGAAGCGGCCCGGCGTGCCGCGTGGTTGCGCGAGCAACTGCATCACCATGCCCACCTGTACTATGTGCTCGATGCGCCCCAGATCCCGGATGCCGAGTACGACCGGATGTTCCAGGAGCTGCAGGCCCTGGAGGCCGCGCATCCCGAACTGTTGACGCCGGACTCGCCCACCCAGCGCGTGCTGGGCCGGGTGCTCGAGGGCTTCGAGCCGGTGCGGCATGCGGTGCCCATGCTGTCCATCCGCACCGAGACCGACACCGAACCCACTGGCGCCGCGAACTTCGACGCCCGCGTGCGACGCGAACTCAAGCTGACCGAGGCCGATCCGCCCATCGAGTACCAAGCCGAGCTGAAGTTCGACGGCCTGGCCATCAGCCTGCGTTACGAGGGTGGTGTGCTGGTGCGTGCGGCCACGCGGGGCGACGGCGAGGTGGGTGAAGACGTGACCCAGAACATCCGCACGATCCGCCAGATTCCGTTGCGCCTGAGCGGTGCGGCACCCGAGGTGCTGGAGGTGCGGGGCGAGGTCTACATGCGCCGGGATGATTTCGAGCGGCTCAACGCCCGCCAACGCGAGCTGGGCGAGAAGACCTTCGTCAACCCGCGCAACGCGGCGGCGGGCGCGGTGCGGCAGCTCGATCCGGCGATCGCAGCCCGGCGGCCTCTGAGCTTTTTCGCCTACGGCTGGGGCGAGGTGTCGGGCTGGCCTGAGCAGCCCGACACACAGTCCGGTGTGCTCGATGCCTTTGTGGCCCTGGGCCTGCCGGTGTGCGAGGAGCGTGCCGTGGTGCAGGGCGCGCAAGGCCTGATCGAGTTTCACCGTCGCATCGGCCAACGGCGTGATCAACTGCCTTTCGACATCGACGGGGTGGTCTACAAGGTGAACCGTCTGGACCTGCAGCGGCAGCTCGGCTACGTCACCCGCGAGCCGCGCTGGGCCGTGGCGCACAAGTATCCGGCGCAGGAGCAGATGACCACGGTGCTCGACATCGACATCCAGGTGGGCCGCACCGGCAAGCTCACGCCGGTGGCCAAGCTCGCGCCGGTCTTCGTGGGTGGCGTCACCGTGACCAACGCCACGCTGCACAACGAAGACGAAACCCGCCGCAAGGACGTGCGCATTGGCGACACGGTGATCGTGCGCCGCGCCGGCGACGTGATCCCCGAGGTGGTGGCCGTCGTCCTGGAACGCCGGCCGCCCGATGCCGGCGAGCCCTTCGACCTGTACCGGCGCCTGGCCGGCCGCTGCCCGGTGTGTGGCAGTGCCATCGTCCGCGAGGAAGGCGAGGTGGACTGGCGCTGCAGCGGCGGGCTGTACTGCGCGGCCCAACGCAAGCAGGCGCTGCTGCATTTCGCCCAGCGCCGGGCCATGGACATCGAGGGTCTGGGCGACAAGCTCGTCGATCAGCTCGTCGATGGAGGCCTCATCCGCACCCTGCCTGAGCTCTACACGCTGGGCGTGGCCAAGCTTTCGGCACTGGACCGGATGGGAGACAAGAGCGCCCGCAACCTGGTCGAGGCGCTGGAGAAATCCAAGCAGACCACGCTGCCGCGCTTTCTCTTCGCGCTGGGCATCCGCCACGTGGGTGAGGCCACGGCCAAGGACCTGGCACGCCACTTCGGCAGCCTGGACCGCATCATGGATGCGCGCGTGGAAGAACTGCTGGAGGTCAACGACGTGGGCCCCGTGGTGGCCCAGAGCATCCGCACCTTCTTCGATCAGCTGCACAACCGCGAGGTGGTCGAGCAGTTGCGCGCTGCGGGCGTGCACTGGCCCGAAGGCGAGGGCACGGCCAGCGACGCCCCGCGGCCGCTGCTGGGCAAGACCCTGGTGCTGACCGGCACCTTGCCCACGATGAGCCGGGACGAGGCCAAGGCCTTGATCGAGGCGGCCGGCGGGAAGGTGGCCGGCTCGGTGAGCAAGAAGACCCACTACGTGGTGGCCGGCGCGGAAGCCGGCAGCAAGCTGGCCAAGGCCGAGGAACTGGGCGTGCCGGTGCTGGACGAGTCGGGCCTGAAAGCCCTGCTGGATGGGAAGGACGTCTGAAATGGCTGTTCGAGAGATCCTCAAGATGGGCGACCCGCGCCTGCTGCGCGTGGCCAAGCCGGTGCTCGAGTTCGATACCCCCGAGCTGCGAGCCCTGGTGGACGATCTTTTCGACACCATGCGTGCCGCAAACGGCGCCGGGCTCGCCGCCCCCCAGATTGGTGTGGACTTGGCCGTGGTGATCTTCGGCTTTGCCCGCAACGAACGCTATCCCGAGGCGCCGCCCGTGCCCGAGACCGTGCTGGTCAATCCGCAGATCGAGCCGCTGGGCGATGCAGAAGAAGAAGGCTGGGAAGGCTGCCTGTCGGTGCCCGGCCTGCGCGGCGTGGTGCCGCGCTTTGCGCGCATCCGCTACAGCGGCTTTGACGTGCAGGGCCGGCGCATCGAGCGCGAGGCCGAGGGCTTCCACGCCCGGGTGGTACAGCACGAATGCGACCACCTGATCGGCAAGCTCTACCCGATGCGCGTGCGCGACTTCACCCGCTTCGGCTTCACCTCGGTGTTGTTTCCCGGCCTGGACGCCAGCGCCGAGGATTGACCGGGCTTACGCCACCGGCATCGGCGACGGTGGCTTGATCTCTTCCAGGCAAATGGTCGAGCGCACATTGTCCACACCGGGCACCTGCATCAGCCGGTCAGTGAGGAACTGCGACAGCGTCCGCAGGTCAGGAGCCACCACCTTGAGCAGGTAGTCGTGGTCGCCCGACACCGAGTGGCACTCGATGACTTCAGGGAAGTCCTGGAACACCTTCTCGAGCTCGCGCACGCGGGTGAACTGCTCGCGGTCGATGCTCAGGCCCACGAAGGCCATCACCGCCAGGCCCAGCGCCTCGCGGTCGACCTGCGCGGCATAGCCGCGGATCACACCACGGTCCTCGAGCGAGCGCACGCGGCGCAGGCACTGCGGCGCCGACAGATGCACCCGCAAGGCCAGATCGACATTGCTGATGCGACCCTCGGCCTGCAGCACCTCCAAAAGGCGCCGGTCGATGGCATCCAGGCCGCTTGCGGGGGTTGGTTGCATGAAACAGCCCTATCCATGAAATTTTGTTGTGCTTGCAAGGTTATACACACAACAAATGGAAATCAAATTTCCTGCCCACCGGCCTAGAGTGACGCTGAAACACATCCTTTCCACCTGGAGACACCATGTCCCTGCGTCCAGCCGAATTCACTGCCAGCCCGCGCGAACTGGAAGAGCGCTTTGGTGCACGCAACTACCACCCCCTGCCGGTCACCCTGGTGCGCGGTGAGGGCGTCTTCCTCTGGGATGACCAGGGGCGGCGTTACCTCGACATGATGTCGGCCTACTCGGCCGTCAGCTTCGGACACAGCCATCCGGTGCTCGTGCAGGCCCTGACCGAACAGGCCGCCCGTCTGGCCGTCACCTCGCGGGCCTTCCATACCGACCGTCTCGGACCCTTCCTGGCCCGGCTGTGCCGCCACACCGGCATGGACCGTGCCCTGCCGATGAACACGGGCGCCGAGGCCGTCGAGACCGCGATCAAGGCGGCCCGCAAGTGGGGCTACAAGGTCAAGGGCGTGCCCGAGGGCCAGGCCCGCATCCTGGTGGCCCAGGGCAACTTCGCGGGACGCACGACGACGATCGTGGGCTTCTCCAGCGAGCCGCAGTACCGGGACGGCTTCGGCCCCTTCGCCCCCGGCTTCGTCTCGGTCCCGTATGGCGACGTCGCTGCATTGGAGCGCGCCATCACCCCGCAGACCGTGGCCTTCCTGGTCGAGCCCATCCAGGGGGAGGCCGGCATCATCGTGCCGCCCCCGGGCTACCTGCGGGCGGCACGCGAGCTGTGCACCCGGCACCGGGTGCTGCTGATTTGCGACGAGGTGCAGACCGGCCTGGGTCGCACCGGGCGGATGCTGGCCTGCCAGCACGAGGACGTGGTGCCCGACGGCATCACGCTGGGCAAGGCCTTGGGCGGGGGGCTGTTGCCGGTGTCGGCCTTTTGCGCGCGCGAGGAGGTGATGGGAGTCTTCCGCCCCGGTGACCATGGCAGCACTTTTGGTGGCAACCCGCTGGGTGCGACGGTGGGCTTGGCCGCGCTGGAACTGCTCGAGCGCGAGGGGCTGTGTGAGCGGGCCTTGCATCTGGGCGAGCGCCTGATGCAGGGGCTGCGGGCTCTGCGTCACCCGGCCATCCGGGAGGTGCGTGGACGGGGTCTGCTCGTCGGGGTGGAGATCGACCGTGACTTTGCGCATGCCCGCAGCGTCTGCGAGGCCTTGATGCGCGAGGGCGTGCTGAGCAAGGACACGCACGACACCGTGGTGCGCTTCGCACCGCCGCTCACGGTGAATGCCGCCCAGGTGGACGAGGCCGTGGCCGCCTTTGGGCGCGCGCTGGTCGCGGTTCAGGCTCTGCGGCCGCAACCGGGTCGCAAGGCCGCCTGAGACATTCGGGCTCAATCATCGGGGTCGCCCGGGGCCTGGCCGTCGGGCGCGTCGGACGGCCGGCCCCGGCGCACCATGCGCTGGAAGAACAGGTTGTTGGGCACCTGCAACTTCGTGCCCTGGTCTTCCAGCAGCGTGGTGTAGACGACGTTGATATCGATCACCACGCCCTTGAGACCGGGCTTGTCGCCGCTTTCCAGCACTTCGATGTGGTCGTGCAGGCGGAACAGCCGGGTGCTGAAGATCAGGATCGTGCAGAAAATGTTCGACAGCACGCTCCAGGCGGCGAAGAAAGCCACCGCCGCCACGGCGGCAAAGCCGGTGAAGGCCGTCCACAGCACGCTGCCCGAGACGCCCAGCCGCTCCAGGATCAGCAGGATGGCCGCGGCGTAGACGAGGAAGCCCAGCACGCGCCGCGCGCCCATGTGCACCTCGGCGGGCAACTGGTAGTGCGAGCACACGCGCTTGATCGCCAGCCGCAGCGCGGCACGCAGCACATACGCGGCCACCAGGATCAGGAGCACCTGGCTGGCCGGGATGATGAGGTCCAGCCACTCCAGGATCCATTGCGGCAATTGCGTCTTCAGCTCAGCCAGCCAGCGCATCGAGCAGATCCGACTCCATGGAAAGTTGCACCTTGGACTGCTGCAGCGCCGGCCCGTCGATCAGGAAGGTGTCCTCGACCCGTTCGCCCAGCGTGGTGACCTTGGCCAGTTGCAGGTTGACGCGGTACTTGGCCAACACCCGGGCGATGGAATACAGCAGGCCCGAGCGGTCGCTTGCCGAGACAGTGAGCAGCCAGCGCTGGGCCCGCTCGTCCGGGCGCAGCAGCACACGCGGCTGCACGGGGAAGGACTTCACCCGCCGCGACAACCGCCCGCGGCTGGGCTCGGGCAGCGGCCCGCCGCGGGTCAGGGCCTGATGGAGCTGGTTTTCCACCAGCGAGATCAGGTCGCGGTGGTGCAGGTCGAGGCTGGGGGCGATCACCTGGAAGGTGTCCAGCGCGTAGCCGGTGCGCGTGGTGTGGATGCGTGCGTCCAGGATGTTGAAGCCGGCACTGTCGAAGTAGCCGCAGATGCGCGCGAAGAGGTCGTCCTGGTCGGGAGCGTAGACCACCACCTGCAGCCCTTCGCCCGCGGCCGACGGCCGGGCCTTGACCACCGGGTAGCCGGCATCCACGTGGCGCCACAAGGAGCGGGCATGCCAGGCGATGTCGGCGGCCTCGTGGCGGGCAAAATAGCTCAGCTCCAGGGTCTGCCACAGCGGTTCCTGCACCCCAGGCAGCATCGAATACAGCGCCAGCATCTGCAGGGCTTCCTGCTTGCGGGTCTCGATCTCGGCAGCCAGGTTGGGCTGCGCGCCGCCCAGGGAGCGCAGGGTCAGGCGGTAGAGGTCTTCGAGCAGCTTGCCCTTCCAGCCGTTCCACACCTTCGGGCTGGTGCCGCGGATGTCGGCCACGGTCAGCAGGTACAGCGCGGTGAGCCGGCGCTCGGTCTGAACGAGCCGGGCAAAGCCGGTGATCACCTCCGGGTCGCTCAGGTCCTCCTTCTGGGCCACGCGCGACATCGTCAAGTGGTGCTGCACCAGGAACTCGATGAGCCGCGCGTCCTCCTTCGGGACGTCATGGTCGCGGCAGAAGCGCCGCACCTCGACGGCGCCCAGGTCGGAGTGGTCGCCGCCGCGGCCCTTGGCCACGTCGTGGAAGAGGGCGGCCACGTACAGCACGTAAGGCCGGTCGAACTGCGAGGCCAGCTGCGAGCAGAAGGGGTATTCGTGCGCATGCTCGGGGATGAAGAAACGCCTGACGTTGCGCAGCACCATCAGGATGTGCTGGTCCACGGTGTAGACGTGGAAGAGGTCGTGCTGCATGCGCCCGACGATGCGCCGGAACACCCAGAGGTAGCGCCCCAGCACCGAGGTCTGGTTCATCAGCCGCAGCACATGGGTCTGGCCCAGCGGCTGCTGCAGGATCTGCATGAAGGTGGCGCGGTTGACCGGGTCGCGGCGGAACTCGGCGTCCATCAGCTCGCGGGCGTTGTACAGCGCGCGCAGCGTGCGCGCCGACAGGCCCTTGATGCCCGGGGTGCGCTGGTAGACCAGGAAAGTGCGCAAGATGGCATGACGGTCGCGCTCGTAGAGATCGTCGCTGACCACCTCGAGCATGCCGCCGCGGTCCAGGAAGTGCTCGTCGATGGGGCGCATGGGCGTGTTCTGCGAGCCCAGGATGCGCTCCTCGATGTTGAGCATCAGGATCAGGTTGAGCTGGGTTACCGCCTTGGCCGCCCAGTAGTAGCGGTGCATCAAGGCCTCGGAGGCGCGCCGGGCCTTGGTGGGCCGGTAGCCGAAGCTTTCGGCCACCGCGGTCTGCAGGTCGAACACCAGGCGGTCCTCGCGTCGGCCGGCCACCACATGCAGCCGCGCGCGGATCAGGCGCAGCAAAGCCTCGTTGCGCTGCACCTGCTTGAGCTCGAAGGGGGTCATCAGCCCGCTGGCGGCCAGGGCCGGCCACGTCCTGCCCAGCCCGGCCGCCTTGGCCACCCACATGACCACCTGCAGGTCACGCAGGCCGCCGGGACTTTCCTTGCAGTTGGGCTCCAGCGAGTAGGGCGTGTCCTCGTACTTCTGGTGACGCTGACGCATCTCCAGCGTCTTGGCGCGCAGGAAGGCACGCGCGTCCATGCGCGTGTCGAAGGCCTTGCGGAAGCGCTGGAACAGGCTGCGCGAGCCGCACAGCAGGCGCGACTCGAGCAAGGCCGTCTGCACCGTCACGTCGCGCGCGGCCTCGTCCAGGCAGTCCTGCACGCTGCGCACGCTGGAGCCGATCTCCAGGCCGATGTCCCAGCAGGCGGTGATGAAACCCTCGATGCTGGACTTCCAGGCCGCATTGTCCTGGACGCCTGTGCCCGGCTCGTCGGGCAGCAGCACCAGCACGTCCACGTCGGAATAGGGGTAGAGCTCACCTCGCCCGTAGCCTCCCACGGCGACCAGGGCCGCCCCTTGGGGCAGGTAGGCATGGGTCCACAGGCCGGTCAAGGTCTGGTCCACATGACGGCACAGCTCGCGCACCAGTCGGGTGGCCGCCGAGGTGGTGGGACGGCCGTCGCGGAAGGCCTGGAGCAGGGCCTGCTTGCGCTGTCGGAACTGCGTGCGCAGGTCGGCCACGCGGGCCGCGCCGTCCTGGGAGTGCGCCTCCGGGGGCGCTGTGCTCGCAACGGCCATGCAGACTCCCGGTCTCAGGCGTTGGCGCGGATGAAGTCGGGCAGGGGCGGGTAGCCCGCCGACAGCGTGAGGATCTCGTAGCCGGTGTCGGTGACGGCCACGGTGTGCTCCCATTGGGCCGACAGCGAGCGATCGCGCGTCACGATGGTCCAGCCGTCGGGCATTTCCCGGATCTCGCGGCGCCCGGCGTTGACCATGGGCTCGATCGTGAAGACCATGCCCGGTACCAGTTCGTCCAGCGTGCCCGGGCGACCGTAGTGCAGCACCTGCGGCTCCTCGTGGAACTTGCGGCCGATGCCGTGACCGCAAAACTCGCGCACCACCGAATAGCCGGCATTCTCGACGAAGGTCTGGATCGCATGGCCGATGTCACCCAGCCGGGCGCCTGGCCTGACCTTGGCGATGCCGCGCCACATGGCTTCGTAAGTGATCTGACACAGCCGCCGGGCGGCGATCGACCCTTCGCCGACGATGAACATGCGGCTGGTGTCGCCATGCCAGCCGTCCTTGATCACGGTGACGTCGATGTTGACGATGTCGCCGTTCTTCAAAGGGCGGTCGTTGGGGATGCCGTGGCAGACCTGGTGATTGACCGAGGTGCAGATCGCCGACGGGAAGGGCGGGTAGCCGGGAGGCTGGTAGCCCACCGTGGCCGACGTGGCGCCTTGGACGTTCTCGATGTAGTCCAGTGCCAACTTGTCGAGATGGGCCGTCGTGACGCCGGGCTTGACGTGCGGCGTGAGGTAGTCCAGCACCTCCGAGGCCAGGCGGCCGGCCACGCGCATGCCTTCGAGGTCTTCGGGCGTCTTGATGGTGATGCTCATGTCCGGATTATCTCAGGCCCATCCCCGGGCCGGGCGCCCCGGTAAAATCCCGGCTTTGCGTCCGGTGTCATCCGCCAATCCAGCGGACCGGGCGACCGCTCCACCCGCACGAGTTCCCCCACGTGACTGCCTCTGCCAAACACCTCCTGCACTTCGAGGGCGGCAATGCCCTGTCCGCCTTCCGGGCCCAGGCCCTGCTGCCGCGTCTGCAGGCGATCGCGGCGCAGATCGTGGGCGTGAGCGCCCGTCACGTGCACTGGGTGTGGTGTGACGCCCCGCTGGAGCGAGCAGCACAGGACAAGCTGGCAGCCCTGCTCGACTATGGAGACCCCTACACCGCTGGCTCGGACGGAGCGCTCGTGGTGGTGATGCCGCGTCTGGGCACCGTCTCGCCCTGGGCCTCCAAGGCCACGGACATCGCCCACAACTGCGGCCTGGCCGTCAAGCGCATCGAGCGGGTGACCGAGTACCGGCTGAAGCTCCAAGGCGGCCTGCTGCGCGGCCCCAAGCCGCTGGAGGCGACCACCCTGCAGGCCCTGGCCGCCGAGCTGCACGACCGGATGACCGAAAGCGTGGCCTTCGAACGCGAGGCCTGCGTCCACCTCTTCGACGAGCAGCCCGGCAAGCCCATGGAGCACGTGGACGTGCTGGGCCAGGGCCGCAAGGCGCTGGAAGCCGCCAACCGGGACTTCGGCCTGGCGCTGTCCGATGACGAAATCGACTACCTGGTCGAGGCCTTCCGCGGCCTGCAGCGCAACCCGAGCGACGTCGAACTGATGATGTTCGCCCAGGCCAACAGCGAGCACTGCCGCCACAAGATCTTCAACGCGAACTTCACGATCGACGGGCAGCCCCAGGAACGCTCGATGTTCGCGATGATCCGCAACACCCACCAGCTCGCGCCGCAGTACACCGTCGTGGCCTATGCCGACAACGCCGCGGTGATGGAAGGCGGCCCGGTGAGAGCCTGGCGCCCCCAGGGCTACACCAACGCGCCGCGCTATGCGGCCCACGACGAGGTGGCTCACGTGCTGATGAAGGTGGAGACCCACAACCACCCCACGGCCATCTCGCCCTTCCCGGGGGCCGCCACCGGCGCCGGCGGCGAGATCCGCGACGAAGGCGCCACCGGCCGGGGGGCCCAGCCCAAGGCGGGCCTGACGGGCTTTTCGGTGTCCAACCTGCACCTGCCCGGCACGGATGAACCCTGGGAACGTGCCCCCTACGGCAAGCCCGCCCACATTGCCAGCGCCCTGCAGATCATGATCGAAGGCCCGCTGGGCGGCGCGGCCTTCAACAACGAATTCGGCCGGCCCAACCTGGGCGGCTACTTCCGGGTCTACGAGCAGGATGTGGACGGCGTGCGCCGCGGCTACCACAAGCCGATCATGATCGCCGGGGGCCTGGGACGCATCCGCGAGGGACAGACCCACAAGCTGCCCTTCGGTGCGGGCACCTTGCTGATCCAGCTCGGCGGCCCGGGGATGCGCATCGGCATGGGCGGGGGAGCGGCCAGTTCGATGGCCGCCGGGGTGAATGCGGCCGACCTCGACTTCGATTCGGTACAGCGCGGCAACCCCGAGATCCAGCGCCGTGCGCAGGAGGTCATCAACCACTGCTTCGGTCTGGATGAGAAGAACCCCATCCTGGCCATCCACGACGTGGGAGCGGGGGGCATCTCCAACGCCTTCCCCGAGCTGGTGGACGGTGCCGGCGTGGGCGCCACCTTCGACCTGCGCAAGGTGCCGCTGGAAGAGAGCGGCCTGGCGCCCAAGGAGATCTGGTGCAACGAAAGCCAGGAGCGTTACGTCCTGGCGGTGGCCCCTGAGGGCCTGCCGCTGTTCGAGGCCCTGTGCGAGCGGGAACGCTGCCCGTTTGCCGTGGTGGGCGTGGCCTCCAGCGACAAGGCCCTGGTGCTGGAAGACGGCCCCGGCGGGGAGCGGGCCATCGACATGCCCATGGATGTGCTGCTGGGCAAGCCGCCGCGGATGCACCGCAACGTGCAGCGCGTCGCCCGGCACTCGCCGCCGCTGGACCTGACCGGCGTGAGCCTGCAGCAGGCCGCCTTCGACGTGCTGCGCCACCCCACGGTGGCCAGCAAGCGCTTTCTGATCACCATCGGCGACCGCACCGTGGGCGGCATGAGCCACCGCGACCAGATGGTGGGCCCCTGGCAGGTGCCGGTGGCCGACTGCGCCGTGACCCTGGCCGACTACACGGGCTTGCGCGGCGAGGCCATGAGCATGGGCGAACGCACCCCGCTGGCCGCGGTGGACGCCCCCGCCTCGGGCCGCATGGCGGTGGCCGAGGCGATCACCAACCTGTTGGCCGCCCCGATCGACCTGGCGCGGGTCAAGCTGTCGTGCAACTGGATGGCCGCCTGCGGCGAACCCGGCGAGGACGCGGCGCTGTACGACACCGTGAAGGCCGTGGGCATGGAGCTGTGCCCGGCGTTGGGCATCAGCGTGCCCGTGGGCAAGGATTCCCTGTCGATGCGCACGCGCTGGCATGACGGCGGTGTGGACAAGCAGGTGACGGCGCCGGTCTCGCTGATCGTCTCGGCCTTCGTCACGCTCGATGATGTGCGCGGCACCCTCACCCCCCAGTTGCAAGGGGGCGACACGACGCTGCTGCTGGTGGATCTGGGCCAGGGCCGCCACCGCCTGGGTGGCTCCATCCTGGCGCAGGCCCTGGGCGGCTTTGGCGGCGAGGTGCCCGACCTGGACGACCCGGCGCTGCTGAAGTCCCTGGTGGCCGCCGTCAACGAACTGCGCGCCCAGGGGTGGCTGCTGGCCTACCATGACCGCAGCGACGGTGGCCTGTGGGCGACGGTGTGCGAGATGGCCTTTGCCGGCCACCGCGGCGTGAGCCTGAACGTGGACCTGCTGGTGACCGAAAGCGACGGCATCGGCGACAGCCGGGCCGACTATGGCGACTCCAAGAACTGGGCCCAGCAGGTCAGCGAGCGTCGCAACGAGCTCACGCTGCGCGCGCTCTTCAACGAAGAGCTGGGCGTGGTGCTGCAGGTGCCCACGGCCCGGCGCGATGAGGCCTTCGCCGTGCTGCGCCGCCATGGCCTGTCGCGCCACAGCCATGTGATCGGCAAGCCCAACGACCGCGGCACCGTGGAGGTCTGGCGCGACGCGAAGTCGGTCTTCTGCGCACCGCTGCGCGACCTGCACCAGGCCTGGGACGAGGTGAGCTGGCGCATTGCGATGCTGCGCGACAACCCGGCCTGCGCACAAGCCGAGCACGATGCGGCCGGCGACCCGGCCGATGCCGGGCTGCAGGTCAAGCCGAGCTTCGACCCGGCCGAGGACGTGGCCGCACCCTTCCTGAACCTCGCGCGTCCCAAGGTGGCGATCCTGCGCGAGCAGGGCGTCAACTCGCATGTCGAGATGAGCTACGCCATGGACCAGGCGGGCTTCGACACCTACGACGTGCACATGAGCGATCTGCAGTTCGGCCGCGCTCGGCTGGACCAGTTCCAGGGTCTGGTGGCCTGTGGCGGCTTCAGCTACGGCGACACCCTGGGAGCCGGCGAAGGCTGGGCCCGCTCGATCCTGTTCAACCCCCGGCTGGCCGAGCAGTTCGCCGCCTTCTTCCAGCGCACCGACAGCTTCGCCTTGGGCGTGTGCAACGGCTGCCAGATGATGGCGGCCCTGTCGCCCCTCATCCCGGGCACGGCAGCCTGGCCGCGCTTCACGCGCAACCGCAGCGAACAGTTCGAGGCCCGCCTGAGCCAGGTCGAGGTGCTTGACAGCCCCTCGATCTTCTTCACCGGCATGGCCGGCAGCCTGCTGCCCATCGCGGTGGCGCATGGGGAAGGTTATGCCGACTTCTCCCGGCGTGGCGATGCCAAGGCTGTGCACGCGGCGATGCGCTTCGTCGACAGCCAGGGCCGGCCTACCGAGGCTTACCCGGCCAACCCCAATGGCAGCCCGGGCGGCCTGACGGCGGTCACCACCGCCGACGGGCGCTTCACGGCACTGATGCCGCACCCGGAGCGGGTGTTCCGCAACATCCAGATGAGCTGGACCTCGGGCGACCCGGCGGCCTTCAGCCCCTGGATGCGGATGTTCCGCAACGCGCGTCGATGGGTGGGCTGAGGTTCGAGCGGCTGGATGCCCTGCGGGCAGCCGCCATCGTCTGGATGGCGGCCTACCACTTCTGCTACGACCTCAACCTCTTCGGATTCATCCGCGAGAACTTCTACAGCGACCCGTTCTGGACGACACAGCGCACGGCCATCGTGTCGCTGTTCCTCTTCTGCGCGGGCCTGGGCCAGGCGGTGGCCTGGCAGCAGGGGCAGGGCTGGCCGCGCTTCTGGCGGCGCTGGGGCCAGGTGGCCGGCTGTGCGGTGCTGGTGAGCCTCGGCTCGTACCTGATGTTCCCGCGCAGCTTCATCTATTTCGGAGTGCTCCACGGGATCGCAGTGATGCTCATCGTCACGCGGCTGACCGCCGGCTGGGGACGCTGGCTGTGGCCGCTGGGCCTGGCCGCGATCGTGCTGCCGCAGTTCGTGCAGCATCCGTTTTTCGACACGCGATGGACGAACTGGTTGGGCCTCATCACCCGCAAGCCGGTCACCGAGGACTATGTGCCACTGCTGCCCTGGCTGGGCGTGATGTGGTGGGGCTTGGCCGCCGGGCAATGGATGCTCGCGCAGCGGCCCGGCTGGCTCGCCGGCGGCGTGCCGCGCACCCTGGCGCCCTTGGCGCGGCTGGGGCGGTGGAGCCTGAGCTTTTACATGCTGCACCAGCCGGTGTTCATCGGGGCCCTGGCGGCGCTCGTCTGGCTGTCGCGCTGAGCCCATGAAAAAGGGCGCCCCGCCAGGCGCCCCGATCTCAGGCGTGAAGCCGACTCACTGCTCGAACTTGTAGTCCGTGCGGGCTGCCTTGCGCAGGCCTTCGCGGAAGTCGATCATCTTTTGCTGTTGCAGGCGTTGCTGGATCTGCGGCTTGACGTCGTCCAGCGGCGGGAACTGGGCCTCGCGCACATCTTCGAGCTTGATGACGTGGTAGCCGAACTGAGACTTGACCGGCGCCTCGGTGACCTGGCCCTTGTTGAGCTTGACCATGGCCTGGGAGAACTCGGGCACGTAGGTGCTGGCCTCGGCCCAGTCGAGGTCGCCGCCTTTGGCCGCGGAACCGGGGTCTTTGGAGTTCTTCTTGGCCAGCTCCTCGAAGCTCGCACCGCCCTTGATCTGGGCGATCAGACGCTTGGCCTCATCTTCCTTCTCGACCAGGATGTGGCGGGCGCGATATTCCTTCTCGCTGCCGGCCTGGGCCTTGAACTTGTCGTACTCGGCCTGGATCTCGGCGTCCGTGACGGGGTTCTTCTTCTCGAAGTCCTGGAACAGCGCCTGGATCAGCACGTTCTGGCGCACCAGCTCCATCTGGCGGCGGTACTCGGGTGTGGCTGCCAGGCCACGACGCTCGGCTTCCTGCGTGTAGATCTCGTTGAGCACGATCTGGTCGCGGGCCAGGCGTTCGATGTCCGGAGGCAGGGCACGGCCGGACGCATCGGCCTGGCGCTTGACCTGCTCGAGCAGGGCATCCACGCGCGCCTTCGGCACGGCCTTGCCGTTGACGATGGCCACGTTCTGGGCCGTCGCCGTGGCCGGCAGCAGCGCAGCGCCCAGGGCCAGGCTCAACGCACCGATGGCGAAAACAGACTTCTTCATGCAGGAAACCTCGTGATTGGAAGGAAAGTGCGGGCGACAGCCGCGGCTCGCGCAGGGCCCAGGCGGCATCACCGCCGGGCTGGATCCTCAGACCTCGTCAGGGGCATGGGTTTGCAAGGCCAAAGCGTGGATGCCCTGAGGGATCAGTGGGGCGAGGGCATCATACACGAGGCGGTGCCGGGCCACACGTGACAAACCGTGAAACCGTGCGCTCACGATGCGCACGCTGAAATGACGGCCTTCACGCGCACCGGCGTGGCCCGCATGGAGGTGGCTGTCGTCCTGGACCGACAGGCTCAGCGGCTCCAGGGTCTCGCGCAGTCGGCTCTCGATCTGGTGGGCACTCACGGGCATCTCAGGAAGCTTCCTCGTTCTTCAGGTGGCGGCTCAGGTAGACCGCCTGGGCGAGCAGAAAAAGCAGCATCAGGCCGAGCGAGCCGAACACCTTGAAGTTCACCCAGACGTCCGTGGGGTAGCTGTAGGCCACGTACACGTTGAGCAGGCCCATCAGGCCGAAGAAGGCGATCCAGGCGAAGTTCAGGCGCTGCCACACCAAGGCGGGAAGATCGATCTGCCCGCCCATCAGCGCGTGGAGCAGGTTGTGGCGAAAGATGACATGGCTGACCCACAGGCTGGCTCCCATGATCCAGTACAGCACACTGGGCTTCCACTTGATGAAGGTTGCACTGTGGAACCACAACGTGGCACCGCCCAGCGCCAGCACGAGCACCAGGCTGACCCACAGCATCGCGTCTACACGCCGCCCCCGCGCCACCAGGACGCCGATCTGCACGGCCGTGGCCGCCATGACCACGGCGGTCGCGAGCAGGACGGGGGCGGTCTGCGCATCCACCGCCGGGCCCGTGCCCAACGGGCCGAACCAGGCCGTGGCCAGTTCGACGGCGGGCCCAGGCTGGGATTGCGCCAGCTTGTAGCTGCCAAAGAACAGGATGAGCGGCAGGAAGTCGAAGAACAGTTTCATCGGGTGGCAGCAGCAGGCACGGTTCAGTCCTGACGGGGCACGAAGTCCAACGCGGCCGAGTTGATGCAGTACCGTTCGCCGGTGGGCGCCGGCCCGTCGTCGAAGACATGGCCCAGGTGGGCACCGCAGCGGCTGCAGCGCACCTCCACGCGCACCATGCCGTGGCTGTAGTCCATCACCCGCTCGATGCGCCCCTCTTCGATGGCTTGGTAGTAGCTTGGCCAGCCGCAGCCCGCGTCGAACTTGGTGCTGGAATCGAAGAGTTCCGCATTGCAGCATATGCAGCGATAGACCCCGTCGGCATCGTGCCGCCAGTAGCGGCCGGTGAAGGGCGCCTCGGTGGCGGCCTGGCGGGTCACGCGGTAGACGAGAGGGTCGAGCTGAGCCCGCCACTCGTCATCGGACTTGCGGATTTCGTAGTCGCTCATGATGAACAGGACACCTCGATGCTGTGAGCCCAGTCGGGGGGCAGGGCAGCGTAGGCCTCGTGCTCGGGCTGCTCGTCGTAGGGGCGCTCGAGCACGCGCAGCAGCCGCCGCACCTCGCCGTCGTCCCCGGCCTGGGCTTGGCGGATGGCGATCTCGGCCAGATGGTTGCGCAAAATGTACTTCGGATTCACCCGGTCCATCGCGGCGCGTCGCTCGCCGTCGTGGCTGGACTCACGCAGCAGCCGTTGCCGGTAACGGGCCGCCCAGGCATCGAAGGCCGCGCGGTCGATGAAGAGGTCGCGCACCGGACCCGCCCCCCGCGCGGCGTCCACCGGGAACTGTCCCAGACGGCGCCAGGCCAGGGTGTGGTCCACCCGGTCGCGGGCCAGCAGGGTCAGCCAGGCGTCGACGAGCTCGGCATCGCCGTCCTCCCGCGTGCGCAGGCCGAGCTTGGCGCGCATCAGACGCATCAGCGCGTCCGGATAGGCGCTGCGGTAGGTCTCCAGTGCCGCCAAGGCCAGATCGGTGTCTTCGATCAGCGGCATCAGAGCCTGCGCCAGGGCGTGCAGGTTCCACAGGGCGATCTGCGGCTGGCGGTGGTAGGCGTAGCGGCCGTTCGTGTCGGAGTGATTGCAGATGTGGGTGGGATCAAAGGCATCGAGGAAACCGAAGGGGCCGTAGTCGATCGTCAGGCCCAGGATCGACATGTTGTCGGTGTTCATCACACCATGGCA
The DNA here is from genome assembly GCF_056746695.1 of Caldimonas hydrothermalis. Classification (NCBI taxonomy): domain Bacteria; kingdom Pseudomonadati; phylum Pseudomonadota; class Betaproteobacteria; order Burkholderiales; family Sphaerotilaceae; genus Caldimonas; species Caldimonas hydrothermalis. The sequence continues at coordinate 57,146 of NZ_JBWQXA010000004.1, forward strand.
AAAGCCCACGGCCTGCCACTGGGCCACCAACTCGGCGGTACGGCGCACCGCTGTCTCGAGCAAGGCCGCATACGGATGCGCCTGGCGCCGACATTCAGGCAGGTGGTGGTCGATCACGAAATCGGCCAGGCGACGCAGCGCTTGCGGCTGCCCATGGTGACAGAAATGCTCGAAATGGCCGAAGCGCACGAAGCTCGGCGCCAAGCGGGTCACGATGGCTGCCGTCTCGACCGTCTCCCGGATGACGGGTTGGGGCGAAGCCACCAGGCACAGGGCGCGGGTGGTGGGAATGCCCAGGGCGAGCATGGCCTGCGAGCACAGGAACTCGCGGATGGACGAGCGCAGCACCGCGCGGCCGTCACCCATGCGGGAGTAGGGGGTTCTGCCGCTGCCCTTGAGCTGGACCTCGATGCCGCCGTTCGGGGTCTGCACCTCGCCCAGCAGCAGGGCCCGTCCGTCGCCGAGCTGGCCGGCCCACACGCCGAACTGGTGTCCGCTATAGACCGTGGCCAGCGGATCCATCCCAGGCCACAGCGCGTTGCCACTGAACACCGACAGCGCGTCGGGCCAGGCCCACCAGTCCTGCGGCCAGCCCAGCTCCTGCGCTGCCGCGTCGCTGGTGGCCACCCAGCGGGGCTCGGGCAGGCCCTGGGCCGGCAACCGAGTGTGGAAGGCCTCGCCCAGGGCGGCGTAGCGGTTGATCCACTGCAGGCCGTTGGGCAGGCCAAGCTCACGGGGGGCGTTCATGCCGGCAGTGTAGCCACCGACCCAAGGCAGGGACGCACCCAGGGCCATGCCGGGCTGTCGTGACCGCGACAGTTCCTCAGGGAAAACCGCAGGCGCTGCAGTGCAGCACGGTTCCTATCATCGAAAACGAACGACCGTTCCACCCCGATTCCCCACCCGCCATAGCCAAGGAGTCCTCCGATGCCGCGCCTGATGGGCCAGATGATGCAGATGCCCCTGATGATCTCGTCGCTGCTGACGCACGCCGCGCGCCACAGCGCCGACACCGAGATCGTCTCCAAGAGGGTGGAGGGGGATGTGCATCGCTACACCTACCGCGACGCGGAGTTGCGCGCGCGCAAGCTGGCCCAGGCCCTGGCGCGGCTGGGCTGCGAGATGGGCGACCGCGTCGGCACCCTGGCCTGGAACGGGTACCGGCACTTCGAGATCTATTACGGCACGTCCGGCTCCGGGCTGGTGTGCCACACCGTCAACCCGAGGCTCTTTCCCGAGCAGATCGCCTGGATCATCAACGACGCCGAAGACCGCGTCCTGTGCTTCGACCTGAACTTCCTGCCGCTGGTCGAGAAGCTCGCGCCGTCGCTGCCGACCGTGAAGCACTTCGTCCTGATGAGCGACCGCGCCCACATGCCCGCCCAGACGACGTTGCCAGGGCTGCTGTGCTATGAGGAGCTGGTCGAGGCCGAGGACGGGCGCTACACCTGGCCGCAGTTCGACGAGAACACCGCCTCGAGCATCTGCTACACCTCGGGCACCACCGGCAACCCCAAGGGCGCGGTCTACAGCCACCGCTCTACCGTGCTGCATGCTTACGCCTCGGCCCTGCCGGATGCGATGGGCTGCTCAGCCCAGGACGTGATCCTGCCGGTGGTGCCAATGTTCCATGTCAACGCCTGGGGGCTGCCCTACTCGGCCGCGCTGGTGGGCGCCAAGCTCGTGATGCCCGGGCCGCACCTGGACGGCAAATCGCTGTACGAGCTCTTCGAGACCGAGAAGGTCACCTTCAGCGCCGGTGTGCCCACGGTCTGGCTGGGGCTGATCACCCATGCCAAGCAGAACAACCTGAAATTCAGCACCTTCAAGCGCACCGTGATCGGCGGCTCGGCCTGCCCGCCGTCGATGCTGCGCACGCTCGAAGACGAGTTCGGCGTCAACGTCATCCATGCCTGGGGCATGACCGAACTGTCCCCGCTGGGCACCCTGTCCAAGCTCAAGGCCAAGCACCTGGATCTGCCGCTCGAAGCCCGCCGCCGCATTTTGGAAAAGCAGGGCAAGGTCATCTATGGGATCGACATGCAGATCACCGGTGACGACGGCCAGCCACTGCCTTGGGACGGCAAGTCCTCGGGCAATCTGGTGGTGCGCGGGCCCTGGGTCATCCAGAGCTACTTCCGCCGGGACGAGTCGCCGCTGCAGGACGGCTGGTTCCCCACTGGCGATGTCGCGACGATCGACCCGGACGGCTACATGCAGATCACCGACCGCTCGAAGGACGTGATCAAGTCCGGTGGCGAGTGGATCAGCTCGATCGACCTGGAGAACATCGCCATGGCCCATCCCGCCGTGCACGAGGCGGCGGCGATCGCCTGCCGGCATCCGAAGTGGGACGAGCGACCGCTGCTGGTGGTGGTGCGCAAGCCCGGCGCCTCGCTCACACGCGAGGAAATGCTGGCCTTCTATGAAGGCAAGATCGCCAAGTGGCAGATCCCGGATGACGTGGTCTTCGTCGACGAGATCCCCCACACCGCGACCGGCAAGATGCAAAAGCTCAAGCTGCGCGAGCAGTTCGCCAACCACGTGTTGCCGAGCTGATCGAAGAGCTGTCGCGGACAGCCTGTCGCCAGTGAGACACCCGCTACGGGCATTCCCTGTACGAGCCGCAAACGAAGTTCTGTAGCCTCACGCTCACCCGCTGCCAACAGCTCAAGGAGACCTTCCATGATCAACCGCCGCACTCACATGAAACTGTCGATCCTGGCCGCGGCCGCGCTGTGCTGCGGTACGGCCTTTGCCCAAAAGGGCGAAACCGTGAAGATCGCCTGGATCGACCCGCTGTCCGGTCTGATGGCCACGGTGGGCCAGAACCAGCTCAAGAGCTTCCAGTTCATGGCCGAGTACTTCAACCGCAACAACCCGGCCGGCGTGAAGTTCGAGGTCATCGGCATCGACAATAAGCTCAGCCCGCAGGAAAGCCTGAACGCGCTGAAATCGGCCATTGACCAGGGCATCCGCTACATCGTGCAGGGCAACGGCTCCGGTGCGGCGCTGGCGCTGTCCGATGCCGTCACCAAGCACAATGAGCGCAACCCTGGCAAGGAAGTCGTCTATCTCAACTACGCTGCGGTCGACCCCGACCTCACCAACAGCAAGTGCAGCTACTGGCACTTCCGCCTGGATGCGGACACCTCGATGAAGATGGAGGCGCTGACCACCTTCATGAAGGACCAGGCCGACATCAAAAACGTCTACCTGATCAACCAGAACTACGCCCACGGCCACCAGGTCGCGCGCTATGCCAAGGAGAACCTGGCCCGCAAGCGCCCGGACATCAAGATCGTCGGCGAGGATCTGCATCCGCTGGCCCAGGTGCGCGACTTTGCGCCCTACATCGCCAAGATCAAGGCCTCGGGCGCCGATTCGGTGATCACCGGCAACTGGGGTTCCGACCTCACGCTGCTGATCAAGGCGGCCAACGATGCCGGCTTGAACGCCAAGTTCTACGTCTACTACGGCGGTGTGAGCGGCACCCCCACGGCCATCGGGGCGGCCGGTGAAGGCCGTATCTACCAGGTGTCGTACAACCACTACAACATGGGGGGCGAGGTCGCCAAGATCCAGGACGAGTTCCGCAAGCGCTTCAACGACGACTGGTACACCGGCGCCACCTACCATGCCTTCGCGTTGCTGAGCAACGCCATGGCCAAGGCCAAGTCGACCGATCCGGTCAAGGTGGCCGCCGCGATGAGTGGGCTGAAGTTCAAGAGCTTCAACGGCGAGGTCGAGATGCGTCGCGCCGACCATCAGCTCCAGCAAGGGCTGTACATCTCGCGTTGGCAAAAGACGGATGCAAAGAACACGTACAGCCCGGAAAACACCGGTTTCACCTTCGTGCCGGTCAAGTACTTCGAGCCCTATGTGTCCAGCACCCCGACGTCGTGCCAGATGAAGCGTCCCTCTTGATCTGCATCCAGGGCAGTCTCGCGCTCCCGGGCCCGATGGCATCTTCCTGTCGGGCCCTTTTCTTTGACCACCGCGCCCCTGGGCGCTGACCGTCGATGGACCTCCAGTTCCTCACGATCTCGATGCTCAACGGCCTGAGCTACGGGCTCTTGCTGTTCATGCTCAGTTCGGGCCTGACGCTGATTTTCAGCATGATGGGCGTGCTCAACTTCGCTCATGCCAGCTTCTACATGCTGGGCGCCTATTTCGCCTACACCACGATGCAGATCGTGGGCTACTGGCCGGCCTTGGTGGTCGCGCCCGTGCTGGTGGGCCTGTTGGGCGCCTTGTTCGAAAAATACTGCCTGCGCCGTGTCCACAAGTTCGGCCACGTGCCCGAGCTGCTGATCACCTTCGGGCTGAGCTATGTGATCCTCGAACTGGTGCAACTCGTGTGGGGCCGCTCGGCGGTGGACTACCGCGTGCCCGAGGCGCTGCAAGGGCCGCTGTTCACCATCGTGGGCTCCACCGCCGGGGCGCTGGACGTGGTTTGGGGCCTTGCCCCGACGGAGATGTGCCGCTCGGCCGAAGAGGGTGTGCGCATCGTCTGCACCCAGTTTCCGAAGTACCGCGGCTTCATGATGCTGGTGGCGGTGCTGATGCTGGTGTCGCTGTGGCTGCTGCTCACACGCACGCGCGTGGGCCTGGTGATCCAGGCCGCACTCACGCACCCTGAGATGGTCGAGGCCCTGGGGCACAATGTGCCCAGGGTGTTCATGCTCGTTTTCGGTGGCGGCGCGGCGCTGGCCGGGCTGGCGGGCGTGATCGGCGGCAACGCCTTCGTCACCGAGCCCGGCATGGCCTTCACGGTGGGGGCCATCATCTTCGTGGTCGTGGTGGTGGGCGGCATGGGCTCATTGGCCGGCGCCTTCTTGGCCTCGCTGCTCATCGGCATCATCCAGACCTTCGCCGTGGCCATCGACTACTCGTTCATCAACTTCTTCGCGAAGTTCGGCTGGACGATCACGCCCGAGACCTTCGGCTACCCCGTGTTCAAGCTGACGATCTCCCAGGTGGCGCCGATCCTGCCCTACCTTTTCCTCGTGCTGATCCTGATCTTCCGTCCCAAGGGTCTCCTGGGCACCCGGGAGGGCTGACCTCATGCAAGCGCATTCCCTCAACGCCCCCGGCTCGGCTGCCGCGACTGCCGCCCGGCCGGTCTACCACTTCAAGCCCTACAACGTGGGGCGCTGGATCATCTGGACGCTGTATGCCCTGGTTTTGCTGGTCAGCCCGCTGATCTTCACCAGCGGCCTGTCGATGACCATGCTTTCGCAGATGGGCATCGCCATCATCGCCTGCCTGGCCTACAACATGCTGCTGGGCCAGGGTGGCATGCTCAGCTTCGGGCACGCCGTCTATTCCGGGTTGGGCTCGTTCCTGACCATTCACACCCTCAACATGATCTCCGCGGGCACGCTGGCGGGCTTTCCCGTCAGCCTGCTGCCCTTGGTGGGCGGCCTCTCAGGGCTGTTCTTTGCGGTACTGCTGGGTTGGGTCACGACGAAAAAGGCCGGTACCCCGTTTGCGATGATCACGCTGGGCATCGGTGAGCTCGTGTGGTCGATGTCGCTGATGTTCCCCGAGTTTTTCGGTGGCGAAGGCGGCATCACCGGCAACCGCGTGACAGGCGCCCAGCCTTTTGGCATCACCTTCGGTCCGCAGGTGCAGTTGTACTACCTGATCGCCATCTACACCTTCATCTGCACGGCCGCGATGTATGCCTTCACGCGCACCCCGCTGGGGCGCATGCTCAATGCGGTGCGCGACAACCCCGAGCGTGTCGAGTTCATCGGCTACAACACCCAGGTGGTGCGTTACCTGGCCTTTTGCGCCTCCGGTTTCTTTGCTGGTATTGCCGGCGGACTGGGCGCGCTGAACTTCGAGATCGTGACCGCCGAGGTGGTCGGCGCGGCCCGATCGGGGGCTTACCTGCTGTTCGTCTTCCTGGGGGGGGCCACCTTCTTCTTCGGTCCAATCATCGGGGCGATTCTGATGGTGGTGGCCTTCGTGCTGCTGTCGGAGATGACGGCCGCCTGGCTGCTCTACCTGGGCCTGATCTTCCTCTTCATGGTGATGTATGCGCCCGGGGGCATTGCCAGCCTGATCATGATGAACCTGCGCGTGGCCGCCTTCGGCAAGCTGCGGCGGCTGTGGACGTCCTACCTCGCTCTGGGCGGCACGGGCGCGGTGGCCATCACCGGGGCGGCAGCCATGATCGAGATGATCTACCACATGCAGCTCAACGTGGCGCTGGGCCCTGAGCTGAAGTTCATGGGGGCCACGCTCAACGCACACAGCTTCGACAGTTGGTTCGGTTCGGTCTTCGTGCTCGCCACCGGCGTGGCCCTGTTCGAAGTGGCGCGCCGCAGCTTTGTCCAACAGTGGAACCAGATCCAGGAGGAGATCGAGTTGGAAATCCGTCGCCGGGAGGCCCTATGAGCTTCGCTGTCGAACTGAGGGACGTGCGCAAGAGCTTCGGCAAGACCGAGATCATCCGCGGGACCAGCCTGCAGGTGAAGGCCGGCGAGCGGGTGGCCATCATCGGTCCGAACGGGGCGGGCAAGTCCACGCTGTTCAACCTGATCAGCGGGCGTTTCGCCCCCACAAGCGGCGAGATCCTGCTCCATGGCGAGCGCATCGACGGGCTCAAGCCCTACGAGGTCAACCGCCGGGGGCTGTCGCGCAGTTTCCAGGTCTCCAACCTGTTTCACCGCCTCACGGTGTTCGAGAACGTGCGATGTGCCGTGCTGTGGTCCATGGGCTACCGTTACGCCTTCTGGAAGTTCCTGGCTGACCTTGAAGACGCCAACGAACGCACCGAAGAAGTGCTGGAGATGCTCAAGCTCGACCGCAAACGCGACACCCAAGTGATGAACCTCACCTACGCCGAGCAGCGTGCGCTGGAGATCGGCCTGACGATCGCCGGTGGCAGCAACGTCATACTGCTCGATGAACCCACGGCCGGCATGAGCAAGTCCGAGACCAAGCGCTTCATCCAGCTCATCCGCGAGGTCACCGAAGGCAAGACCCTGCTCACAGTGGAGCACGACATGGGCGTGGTCTTCGGCCTGGCCGACAAGATCGCGGTGCTGGTCTACGGAGAGGTGATCGCCTACGACGAGCCCGATGCGGTGCGCGCCAACCAGCGCGTGCAGGAGGCCTATCTCGGGTCGGTGCTGGCCGAGCAGCAGGCTGCCGCCGCCACTGCAGGAGCCTGAGACCATGCTGCACATCGAGAACCTGCATGCCTTCTATGGAAAGAGCCATGTGCTGCACGGGGTGCACATGGACGTCAAGCCCGGCGAGATCGTGAGTCTGCTCGGCCGCAACGGGTCGGGCCGATCCACCACCGTCAAGACGGTGATGGGCCTGGTCGAAGGGCAGGGGTCCATCCAATGGAAGGGCGAAGAGATTCTGGGCCGCCATGCCTTCGACATCGCCCACCGCGGCATCGGCTACGTGCCCGAGAACCGCGACATCTTCCCCAAGCTCACGGTGCACCAGAACCTGATGTTGGGCCAGAAGAAGCAGGGCCAGTCGGGGCGCTGGAGCTTCGACGACATGTACAAGCTGTTCCCGCGCCTGAAGGAGCGCCAGCACACTGAGGCCGGGGTGCTCTCGGGAGGCGAGCAGCAGATGCTCACGCTGTGCCGCACGCTGATGGGCGACCCCGATCTCATCATGATCGACGAGCCCACCGAGGGCCTCGCCCCCAAGATCGTCGAGCAGGTGGCCCAGTACCTCAACGAACTCAAGCGCCGCGGCGTGAGCGTGCTGCTGGTGGAGCAAAAGCTCACCATCGCGCTGGAAATCTCCACGCGGTGCTACGTCATGGGCCATGGCCGCATCGTCTTCGAGGGCACACCTGACGACCTGCGCGGCAACGCCTATATTCGCAAGGAATGGCTGGAGGTGTAGCACCCTTGGCTGCCGCGCCGCGACGGCATATTTGTCCTGTTCTGTCACGCCGGCGACAAAGCGCCGGCGTTCTTGTTTCTTACACTCGAACGATCGTTCTATTCGCAAGCATCTCCACCGCAAAGGGGCCTACCGATGAGTGCCAGTTATGAGCTTCACGGCGATGTTGCCGTCATCACCCTGAACAATCCTCCCGTCAACGGCCTGGGCTACGACACCCGCAAGGGCATCACCGACGGTCTGCAGCAGGCCCAGGACGACCCGGCCGTGCGAGCCATCGTGATCACCGGCGCAGGCAAGGCCTTCAGTGGTGGCGCCGACATCCGGGAATTCGGTTCGCCCAAGGCCGTGCAGGAGCCCAATCTGCTCAGTGTGATCAAGATGGCCGAGAACTGCGACAAGCCCGTCGTGGCGGCCATCCACAGCGTGTGCATGGGCGGCGGGCTCGAACTGGCGCTGGGCTGCCACTATCGCGTGGCGGCCCCAGGCACCCAGGTGGCTCTGCCCGAGGTGAAGATCGGGCTGGTGCCCGGCGCCGGGGGCACCCAGCGCCTGCCGCGCGTGATCGGTGTCGAGAATGCACTCAACATGATCGTCAGCGGTGACGCCGTCAAGAGCGAGGTGCTTGCCGGCATTCCCGGCCAGAAGCTCTTCGACCGTCTCATTGAAGGCGACCTGCTGGCCGGTGCGCTGGCCTTCGCGCGCGAAGTGGCCGACAAGCGCCCGCTGCCCCGCGTGCGCGATCTGAAGGCCGAGCATGCCCAGGGCCCGGGCTACTTCCAGTTCGCCCGCAACACGGTCAAGGCGATGGCACGCCACTTCCCGGCACCGGTCAAGTGCGTGGATTGCGTGGAGGCAGCCACCACCCAACGCTTCGACGAGGGCTTGGCCTTCGAGCGCGAGCAGTTCCTCAACCTGATGCTCACGCCGGAGTGTGCCGCGCTGCGCCACGCCTTCTTCGCCGAGCGGGCGGCCAGCAAGATTCCCGATGTGCCCGAGGACACCCCCACCCGCGAGATCCGCAAGGTGGCCGTGATCGGCGCCGGCACGATGGGTGGCGGCATCAGCATGAACTTCCTCAATGCCGGCATCCCGGTGGTCATCCTGGAGATGAAGCAGGAGGCGCTGGATCGGGGCGTGGGAGTGATGCGCCAGAACTATGAGTCTCAGGTCAAGAAGGGCAAGCTCAAGCAGGACAAGTACGAGCAGCGCATGGCTTTGCTGTCCACCACGCTGAGCTATGACGACATCCGCGACGCCGACCTCGTCATCGAGGCCGTGTTCGAGGACATCGGCGTCAAGGAGCAGGTGTTCAGGAAGCTCGACGAGGTGATGAAGCCCGGTGCCATCCTCGCGTCCAACACCTCGACGCTGGACCTCAACAAGATCGCTTCGTTCACGAACCGGCCGGCCGACGTGATCGGCATGCACTTCTTCAGCCCGGCCAACGTCATGAAGCTGCTGGAGGTGATCCGCGGCGACAAGACCGGCAAGGACGTGCTGGCCACCGTGATGAAGCTGGCCAAGGTGATCAAGAAGACGGCGGTCGTCTCCGGCGTGTGCGACGGCTTCATCGGCAACCGCATGATCGAGCAGTACAGCCGCCAGGCAGGCTTCCTGCTGGAAGAAGGCTGCACACCCGAGCAGGTGGACAAGGCCATCGAACGCTTCGGCTTTGCGATGGGCCCGTTCCGTATGGGTGATCTCGCCGGCAATGACGTGGGCTGGTACATCCGCAAGCGCCGCTACGTCGAAAAGCCGCACATGCGCTACAGCAAGACGGCCGACCTGCTGTGCGAGATGGGGCGCTTCGGGCAGAAGACTGGCGCCGGCTGGTACGACTACAAGCCGGGCAAGCGTGAGGCCATTCCGTCGCCGGTGGTCCTCGAGATGATCGAGAAGCACCGCGCCGAGCTGGGCATCACTCCACGCAAGATCAGCGACGAGGAAATCGTCGAGCGCCTGGTCTTTGCGCTGGTCAACGAAGGTGCTCGCATTCTCGAGGAGGGCATCGCCCTGAGGGCCTCGGACATCGACATGGTCTACCTCACCGGCTACGGCTTTCCGTTGTTCCGCGGCGGCCCGATGCGCTATGCCGACAGTGTGGGCCTGTTCAACGTGGTGCAGTCGATGAAGCGCTTTGCGAAGAACCCCCACGACGATGCGCAGTTCTGGCAGCCCGCCCCGCTGTTGGCGCGTCTGGCTGCTGAAGGCAAGACCTTCAACTGAGCCTGCCCGCACCCTTACAAGCCATCCGAGGAATTGCCATGACCGATGCAGTGATCGTTTCCACCGCCCGCACGCCGCTGGCCAAGAGCTGGAAGGGCGCCTTCAACATGACCCACGGCGCAACCCTGGGCGGCCATGCGGTGAAGGCCGCCGTCGAACGTGCGGGCATCGACCCAGCCGAAGTCGATGACGTGCTGATGGGCTGTGCCACGCCCGAGGGAGCCACTGGCAGCAACATCGCCCGCCAGATCGCGCTGCGCGCCGGCCTGCCCGTCACCACCAGCGGTGTCACCGTCAACCGCTTCTGTTCCAGCGGCCTGCAGACGATTGCGATGGCGGCCCAGCGCATCATCGCCGGCGAGGGCGATGTCTACGTAGCCGGTGGCGTCGAGAGCATCTCCTGCGTTCAGAACGAGGCCAACACGCACATGCTTCGCGAGAACTGGCTGATGCAGCACAAGCCCGAGATCTACTGGAGCATGCTGCAGACGGCCGAGCAGGTGGCCAAGCGCTACAAGATCCCGCGCGAGCGCATGGACGAGTACGGCGCCGCCAGCCAGCAGAAGGCCTGCGCGGCCCAAGAGGCCGGCAGGTTCCGCGACGAGATCGTGCCCATCACCGTGACCGCCGGCGTGGCCGACCCGGTGATGGGCCTGCGCACCAAGGAAGTCACCGTCAGTGCCGACGAAGGCCTGCGCCCGGGCACCACCTACGAGGCCGTGGCCGGGATTCGCCCGGCGCTGCCCGGCGGCGTCATCGCGGCTGGCAATGCCAGCCAGTTCTCCGACGGCGCAGGCGCTTGCGTGGTGATGAGCGCCAAGCTGGCCGAGCAGCGCGGGCTCCAACCGCTGGGTCGCTTCCTCGGCTTCGCGGTGGCCGGCTGCGAGCCCGATGAAATGGGCATCGGCCCGGTCTTTGCGGTGCCCAAGGTGCTCAAGCGCCTGGGACTGAAGATGGACGACATCGACCTGTGGGAGCTCAACGAGGCTTTCGCGGTGCAGGTGCTGTACTGCGCCGACACCCTGGGTATCCCCATGGACCGCCTGAACGTCAACGGTGGCGCCATCGCCTTGGGCCACCCGTATGGGGTGAGCGGCCAGCGCCTGACCGGCCACGCGCTCATCGAGGGCAAGCGCCGCGGTGCCAAGAAGGTGTGCATCACGATGTGCATCGGTGGTGGCATGGGGGCAGCCGGCGTGTTCGAGGTGCTCTGAGTCCGCAAAAAAGGGGGCGGCCATGACCATGCGAGCCACGCTCGACTTCCTGCTGCATGACTGGATCGATGCAGCCTCGTTGACCGCCAGGCCTCGCTTTGCCGACCACAGCCGCGAGACCTTCGATTCGGTACTGGACACGTGCGAGCGCATCGCCCGCGAGAAGTTCGCCCCGTACAACCGGCTGGCCGACACCGAGGAGCCTCGTTTCGACGGTGAGCGGGTCCACCTCCCGCAGGCCACGCATGATGCCGCGCGGGCCTATGCCGAATCGGGCATGCTCGCTTGCGCCCAGGACTACGAGATCGGCGGCATGCAGTTGCCCTGCGTGGTCGAGATGGCGGCCAACAGCTTCTTCTCGATGTCCAGCGTCTCGATGGGGGCCTATGCGATGCTCACCAGCGGCAATGCCAGCCTGCTGATGGCCCATGGCTCGCCCACGCAGAAGGCCGTCTTCGCGCGCAACGAGTTTGCCGGGCGTTGGTTTGGCACCATGTGTCTGAGCGAGCCTCAGGCCGGCTCCAGCCTGTCGGACATCGCCACCCGCGCGGTGCCCGATGGTCCGGACTTCCAGGACGATCCGCTGGGACCGCGTTACCGGCTCAAGGGCCACAAAATGTGGATCTCAGGCGGCGAGCACGAGATCACCGAGAACATCATCCATCTGGTGCTGGCCAAGATCCCCGGCCCCGATGGAAAGCTCGTTCCCGGCGTCAAGGGTATCTCGTTGTTCATCGTGCCCAAGCGGCTGGTCGATGCCGAGGGGCGACTCACCGGCGAACGCAACGACGTGGCGCTGGCGGGCCTGAACCACAAATGCGGCTACCGTGGCACCACCAACACGCTGCTCAACTTCGGCGAAGGACGTTTCCCGGTGCGTGGCGGTGCCGGTGCGATCGGCTACCTCGTCGGCGAGCCCGGGCGGGGTCTGGCCTGCATGTTCCACATGATGAACGAGGCCCGCATCGGGGTGGGCCTGGGCGCCACGATGCTCGGCTATGCGGGCTTCCTCGCCTCGCTGGACTATGCGCGCCAGCGTACGCAGGGCCGACCGGTGGGGCCAACCGGCAAGGACCCGGCTTCGCCCCCCGTGCCCATCATCGAGCATGCCGATGTGAAGCGCATGCTGCTGGCCCAGAAAGCCTACTGCGAAGGCGCACTGGCCCTGGCGCTGTACTGTGCCCGACTGGTGGACGAACAGCACACCGGCGAGAGCACGGCAGCCGACGAGGCAAGGTTATTGCTGGAAGTGCTCACGCCGATCGCCAAGAGCTGGCCCAGCGAGTGGTGCCTGGAAGCCAACAGCCTGGCCATCCAGGTGCTGGGCGGCTATGGTTACACGCGCGACTTCCCGGTGGAGCAGTACTGGCGTGACAACCGCCTCAACATGATCCACGAGGGCACCCACGGCATCCAGGGCCTGGACCTGCTGGGCCGCAAGGTGCTGATGGACGACGGGCGGGGGCTGAAGCTGCTGGGCCAGCGCATGCAGGCCAGCATCACCGCTGCCGGCGCCCTCCCGCCACTGACCGAGCCCGCCCAGGCGCTCGGTCAGGCGCTGGCGCGTCTGGGCGCGGCCACGCGCGCGGCCTGGGCGGGCGCTCAGCCCGACGAGGCCCTCGCCAATGCCACACCCTACCTGCAGGCCTTCGGACACGTCGTGCTGGCCTGGATCTGGCTGGACGTTGCGCGCTGTGCCCTGGTCTGCCGGGACCGGCTCGCTCCTGACTTTGTCGACGGCAAGCTCGCGGCGGCCCGCTATTTCTACCGCTACGAGCTGCCCCGCATCGAAGCCTGGCTGGGCGTGGTCGCCTCGCGCGACCGCACCTGCCTGGACCTGTCGCCACAGGCGCTGTGATGCGGCCGGGGCAGGTCGAGGCAGCCGCCTGGCTGCTCATCTACGGGGGATTGTTGGCAGCGGTGCTGGGGTGGTTCGTGTCCGATCGTGCCTGGGCCCTGGGGCTTGGGTTTATGCTGGCAGGCGCGGCGTGTGCGGTGGCCGGCGGGGTGCTGGTGTTCGTGCGTGCCCGGATGAAAGGCCCTTCCCAGGAGAACGAACCATGATCCGACACATCGTCATGTGGCGACTGCACGATCCGGCCGATGCCCCGAAGTTCAAGGACCTGCTGGACTCATGCAAGTCCGTCGTGCCCGGCATCCTGGAATGGGAGGTCGGCGTCCGCACCCCTCGGCTGGAGGCGTCGATGGATGTGGTGCTTGTCTCGGGTTTCGTCGATCAGGCGGCGCTGGACGCCTATCAGAATCACCCGCACCACAAGGCCGTCGGGGCGCAGCTTGCCGGGCTGCGTGCCGAGCGCGTGGTGCTCGACTATCCCAGCCTGGCGCCAGGCCTGGCCGATGTCGACCTGGCACAAGACCTGTCCTTTGCACCTACCGCGCCCGGCGCCCTCTGATCCCGCCTCCTTGCGCGAAAACCCCGAGTTGAGAACCCTTCCATCATGAGCGTGTCATCCCTGTTCGACCTCAGCGGCCGTGTGGCCCTCGTCACCGGCGGCTCCCGCGGTCTGGGCCTGCAGATTGCCGAGGCACTCGGCGAAGCCGGTGCCAAGATCATGCTCAGCGCCCGCAAGGCCCCTGAGCTCGAGGAGGCCGTCGCCCACCTGCAAGACCGCGGCATCGACGCCCGCTGGATCGCCGCGGACGGTGCCAAGGAGAGCGACATCCAACGCCTGGTCGACGAAACCCTGCAGCGACTCGGTCCGGTCGATGTGCTGGTCAACAATGCCGGGGCCACCTGGGGCGCGCCGGCGGAGGACCATCCGATCGAGGCCTGGGACAAGGTGATGAACCTGAACATCCGCGGGGTCTTCCTGCTCACCCAGGCCATCGGCAAGCGCTGCATGATCCCTCGCCGGCAAGGCCGCATCATCAACATCGCCTCGATCGCCGGGCTGGGCGGGCACCTGCCCACGATCATGAGCACCATTGCCTACAACACCAGCAAGGGAGCCGTGATCAACTTCACCCGGGCGCTGGCCTGCGAATGGGGGCGCTACGGCATCACGGTCAACGCCATCGCGCCGGGCTTTTTCCCCAGCAAGATGACACGCGGCACGCTCGAAGCCGTGGGGGCGGACACGCTGGCGGCCCACGCGCCATTGCAGCGCCTGGGCGACGACGAGGATCTCAAGGGCGCGGCGCTGCTGTTCGCCACGCGCGCGGGCAAGCACATCACCGGCCAGATCCTCGCGGTCGACGGCGGCGTCTCGGCACTGACGGGAGGTTGAGCCGGGCCATGCAGTTTCCCGTCCGCATCCCCTTCGTCGAGGCCCTGGGCTTCGAACTCGTACGCATGGCCGACGGGCAGGCCGAGATCGGCTTTGCCTTGCGCGACGAGCACTGCAATTCCTTTCACGTGGCCCACGGTGGCGCCCTGATGACCCTGCTGGACGTGGTAATGGCCCATGCGGCACGCAGCGTCAACGATCCGGCGGCCCACTACGGCCCCGGTGTGGTCACCATCGAGATGAAGACCAGTTTCCTGCGCCCCGGCGAGGGCCGCCTGCGCGCCGTGGGCACACTGCAGCACCGTACCGCCACGTTGGCGTTCTGCGAAGGCAGCGTCTATCGTGAAGACGGGACGCTGGCGGCCCACGCCACCGGCACGTTCAAATACGTCAGAGCCCTGCCCACGGGCGCGCGTGAGGTCAAGCCTTTGCAGCGCCGCCTGGATGGGGACGGCTCCGACTGAAACCCCTGCGAGGAAGCCTCCATGACCGTCAATCGCCAGATCCTGCTGGTGTCGCGCCCCCAGGGCGAGCCCAGCATCGACAACTTCCGCCTCGTCGAGGCGCCCCTGCCGGCACCCGGCGCGCTGGCCGAGGGGCAGGTGCTGGTGCGGCACCACTATCTGTCGCTGGACCCGTACATGCGCGGACGCATGAGCGAGGGCAAGAGCTATGCCCAGCCCCAGCCGTTGAACGAAGTGATGATCGGCGGCACCGTCGGTGAGGTGGTGGCCTCGCGGCATCCGCAGTATGCGGCGGGTGACAAGGTCGTTGGCATGGGGGGCTGGCAGGAGTACGCCGTCGTCGATGCCACGCGGCCCGGCGTGCTGCGCAAGGTCGACACCACCCACATCCCGCTGTCGGCCTACCTGGGCGCCGTGGGCATGCCCGGCGTGACCGCCTGGTACGGCCTGATGAAGATCTGCGAACCGCGCGCCGGCCAGACCATCACCGTCAGCGCGGCCAGCGGCGCCGTGGGCAGTGCCGTGGGCCAGCTCGCCAAGAGCCGCGGATGTCGCGTGGTCGGCTTTGCCGGCGGGCCCGACAAGTGCCGATACGTGGTGGAAGAGCTGGGCTTCGATGCCTGCATCGACTACCGCCGCCATCCCACGCTGGAGTCCTTGCATGCCGCCTTGCGCGAGGCCACGCCAAACGGCATCGATGGGCACTTCGAGAACGTCGGCGGCATGGTGCTCGACGCGGTGCTGCTGCAGATGAACGCTTTTGGCCGCATCGCCGTGTGCGGCATGATCGCCGGCTACAACGGCGAACCCATCCCGCTGCGGCATCCGCAGATGATCCTCACCTCGCGATTGCGCGTGGAAGGCTTCATCGTCAGCGAGCACATGGAGGTCTGGCCCGAGGCGCTCAAGGAGCTCGGCACCCTGGTGGCCAGCGGCCGGCTGAAGTACCGCGAGAGCATCGCCCAGGGCTTGGAGAGCGCCCCCGAGGCCTTCATCGGCCTACTCAAGGGGCGTAACTTCGGCAAGCAGTTGGTCCGGCTCGTCTGAGGACGATCCGTTTCATCCGCGAGGGGCACGCCATGGACGACATGACCCTCACCCACGAGGTCGTCAACCAGAGCTCCCCACTGGTTGACGTCAACCTCTTCGACGGCAACCTACCGCTGCGCGAGGGGCTGGCCGTGCACCTGCCGGCCGGGGCTCTGGCCGGTGCCGAAGACCGGCTCAGGGCGCTGGGCGCTGTGGCCGGTTCGGCCGCGATGCAGGCGCATGCCCGCTGGGCCAATGTGCATGGGCCCGTTCTGCGCACGCACGACCGTCAGGGGCGTCGCATCGACGAGGTCGAGTTCCACCCCAGCTACCACACGCTGATGAGCACGGCCATCGCTCATGGCCTGCATGCCAGGCCGTGGGCGCTGGGCCCTGGTGCCCACGTCGAGCGCGCCGCCGGCTTCATGCTCTTCACCGAGCTCGAGCCCTCGGTGCTGTGTCCTGTGTCGATGACCTATGCCGCCACACCCGCGCTGCGCGGCAACCCGGCCGTGCTGGCCGACTGGTTCCCCCGCCTGACCAGCACCGAGTACGACCCGCGCCTGGTGGTCTTGCGCGACAAGACCGGCGTGACCATGGGCATGGGCATGACCGAAAAGCAGGGGGGATCGGACGTGCGGGCCAACACCACCCGTGCCAGCTTCGAGTCCGACACCCCCTGGGGACGCTGCTACCGGCTCGTGGGCCACAAATGGTTCTTCTCGGCACCCATGTGCGACGCCTTCCTGGTGTTGGCCCAGGCCGAGGCGGGCCTGAGCTGCTTCTTCCTGCCCCGCGTGCTGCCCGACGGCCGGCGCAACGCCTTGCGCATCCAGCGCCTGAAAGACAAGCTGGGCAACAAGGCCAACGCCAGCTCCGAAGTCGAGTTCACCGGGGCGCAAGCCTGGCTGGTGGGCGAAGAGGGGCGCGGCGTGCCGCAGATCCTCGAGATGGGCACGCTCACCCGGCTGGACTGCGCCCTGGGCACCACCGGCCTGATGCGCCAGGCGCTTTCGCTGGCCTTGCACCACGCGCGCCAGCGCCAAGCCTTTGGCCGGCCGCTGGTGCAGCACGCCCTGATGCGCAATGTGCTTGCCGACCTTGCGCTGGAGAGCGAGGTCGCCACGGCCCTGAGCCTGCGGCTGGCACGAGCCTTCGACCGCCAGGACGACCCCTTCGAGGCCTTGATGCGCCGTGTGCTCACCCCGGTGGCCAAGTTCTGGATCTGCAAGCGCGGCAGCGGCTTTGCCCAGGAGACCATGGAGTGCCTGGGCGGCAACGGCTATGTGGAAGAGGGGGGTGAGGGCGTGATGGCGCGCATCTACCGCGAGATGCCGCTCAACTCCATCTGGGAAGGCGCCGGCAACATCATGGCGCTGGACCTGCTGCGCGTGCTGCAGCGCGCCGGCCCGGATGTGGCCGCTGCGGTCGCCGCCGAACTCGAGCCGCTGGCCGGCGTGAGCCCGGTGTGCGACGCGGCCCGAGCGCGCGTGCTCGACCGGCTGCAAGGCGTGGTGGACGAGCACGAAGCCCGCCGGCTCGCGCAGAACCTGGCCCTGGCCGTGCAGGCCGCCTTGCTGCGCCGCCATGCCCCGGACTTCGTCTTCGAAGCCTTCGTCGCCGCCCGGCTGGACGGCTCGCCGGGCCTGAGCTACGGCTGCCTGCCGGCTCGCGCCGATTTCGAACACCTGCTGCAGCGTGCGGCACCCGCATGACCCTTTCCCCCACATTCTCAGGAGACAGCATGAAGGAACTCAAAGGCAAGACGGCGGTGCTCACCGGCGCGGCCTCCGGCTTCGGCCTCGAACTGGCCCGTCTGGCGGCACACGAGGGCATGAACGTCGTGATGGCCGACGTGCAGCCCGATGCACTGGAACTGGCTGCCGCCGAGGTGCAGGCCCTGGGGGCCCCGGTGCTGGCCCACCGCGTGGACGTCTCCCGGGCCGAGCAGGTCGAGGCGCTCGCGGCCGCCACCTTCGAGCGCTTCGGCCCCCCGCATCTCGTGTTCAACAACGCGGGAGTGGGCGCCGGTGGTCTGATCTGGGAGCATTCCGTGCAAGACTGGGAATGGGTGCTCGGGGTGAACCTGATGGGTGTGGCCCATGGCGTGCGGGTTTTCACGCCGATGATGCTGCAGGCCGCGCGCGCCGATGCCACCTACGAGGGCCACATCGTCAACACCGCCTCCATGGCGGGCCTGCTCAACGCACCCAACATGGGGGTCTACAACGTCAGCAAGCACGCGGTGGTCAGCCTGTCCGAAACGCTGTACCAGGACCTTCGCCTCGTCACCGACCAGGTCACAGCCTCGGTGCTGTGTCCGTACTTCGTGCCCACCGGCATCCACCAGTCCGACCGCAACCGCCCGCCGCAGGCCCGCGGCACCCCGCCCACCCCCAGCCAGATGATTGCCCGCGCGATGAGCGAGAAGGCCGTGACCTCGGGCAAGGTCACCGCGGCCGAGGTGGCAGCCAAGGTCCTGGCCGCCGTGCGCGCGCGGCAGTTCTACATCTACAGCCACCCGCAGGCGCTGGGCATGGTGCAAAAGCGTCTCGAGGACGTCATGCTCGCACGCAATCCCAGCGATCCTTTCGGAGCGCGCCCGGAGATCGGCGACAAGCTGCGTGCTGCACTGCGGGAGGCCATGGGCTGATCTCCGCGAAGCCGTGGCCGAAGCCACAAGGCCGCGGAGTCTGGGCAAGCTGGTAAGCGCAGCTAAGCGCAATTACGTAGGCTTCAATACATTTTTCCGGGCTGTAATCCTGGCTCGGACAACGTTCAGAGCCTAGAACAACACAGGGCGTTGTGTTCTCAACCCGCTTCCTTGGAAACGGCATGAAACACAAAGACCTCCAGGATCTGATCGGCGGCGTCTTGCTCAGTGCGGTCGGACTGTTCTTTGCGCTCTATTCGCAACGCTACGACCTTGGCACGGCCGCCCGGATGGGGCCGGGCTACTTCCCGACGGTGCTGGGCTGGACGCTCACCGTTCTTGGCGTGCTCGTCGCCCTGCCGGCACTCTTTCGCAAAGGACCGCCGGTCAAGATCCAGTTGGGCAACTTTCTTTTCGTCATGGCCGCGCTGCTGCTGTTCGCGTTCAGCTTGCGCTCACTGGGAATGGTCGCGGCCACTTTCCTCGCCTCCTTCGTGGCCAGTCTGGCCGACCGCGACATCACATGGAAGGGCCGAGCCCTGATGAGTGCCGGCGTCACGGTTCTCACAGTGCTGGTCTTCAGCGTGGGACTGAACATGGTCCTGCCGCTATGGTGGTGGAACGCCTGAAGCCAACGGAGAGGGCACCATGGAGATCTTTGCAAACCTCGCGGCAGGCTTCGACGCAGCCGTCGCCCCCGTCACGCTCATGTACTGTTTCATCGGGGTGCTGCTGGGCACCCTGGTGGGCGTCCTTCCGGGCATCGGCGCGCTGGCGACCATCTCGCTGCTGCTGCCCATCACCTACCACATCCCTCCCGGGGCGGCCATCATCATGCTGGCAGGCGTCTATTACGGTGCCTGCTACGGCGGCTCCACGGCCTCTATCCTGCTGAACCTGCCGGGCACACCGTCAGCTGCAGTGGCCTGCCTGGACGGCTATCCCATGTCCAAGCAGGGGCGGGCCGGAGTGGCTCTCTTCATGACGACCATTGCCTCCTTCGTGGGCGCGTTCATCGGCCTGGTGATCCTGGCGCTGTTCACCCCCTCGATTTCCGAACTGGGCCTCAAGTTCGGGCCGGCCGAGTACTTCTCGATGATGCTGCTTGGCCTGATTGCGGCGTCGACACTCGCCTCGGGGTCGCCGGCCAAGGGCATCTCGATGGTGGTGCTGGGCCTGCTGTTGGGCATGGTGGGCACCGACGTGAATTCGGGTGTGCCGCGCTTCGACTTCGACATCCCTGAACTGATGGACGGCATCAACCTCGTGGCGCTGGCCATGGGTGTGTTCGGCGTGTCCGAGGTGATTGCCAGCATCAACAACATCCGTCGTGAGGGCAAAGCCGAGCGCATCACCATGCGCTCCATGATGCCCACCAAGGAAGACTGGAGGCGTTCGATCGCCCCCATGCTGCGCGGCTCGGGCATCGGCAGCTTCTTCGGCGCGCTGCCGGGCACGGGATCCTCGATTGCTTCCTTCATGTCCTACGCCCTGGAGAAGAAGGTGGCCAAGGAGCCCGAGCGTTTCGGAAAAGGAGCCATCGAGGGGGTGACGGCGCCGGAGTCGGCCAACAACGCCGCGGTGCAGACGGCCTTCGTTCCCACGCTGTCGCTGGGTATTCCGGGCGACGCGGTGATGGCCCTCATGCTCGGGGCGCTCATCATCCATGGCATCCAGCCGGGCCCGCTGATGATCACCGAGCAGCCGGTGCTGTACTGGGGCCTGATCGTCAGCTTCATCATCGGCAACATCATGCTGCTCATCCTCAACATCCCGCTGATCGGGGTGTGGGTCAGCATCCTGCGCATTCCCTACCGCGTGCTGTATCCGGCCATCCTGGTCTTCATCAGCCTGGGGGTCTACAGCGTCAACAACAACACCTTCGACATCGTGATGGTGGCCATCATCGGCGCCATTGGCTATGCAATGAGCGTGCTGCGTTTCGAGGCGGCCCCCCTGCTGCTGGGGTTCATCCTGGGGCCCATGATGGAGGAGTACCTGCGGCGAGCCCTGCTGCTGTCGCGCGGCGACCCCATGGTCTTCGTCGAACGTCCGATCAGCGCCACCCTGCTGGCCTGTGGTGTCGGCTTGCTGGTCTGGAGCATCTGGGGCGTGGTCAAGCGCACGGCCCGGGAGCGCGCTGAGGAAGCCGCGGGCACCTCTGCCGCGACCCAGTCCACCTGAGCGTCTGGCGCAACGAGTACCCGTCTGGCCCGCCTTGGCGGGCCGTTCCATTTCGTCCGGTACGCCTATGGCAAACTGCTAGGTTTCCTTTTGCCAGCCTGTACCGACTTGGACAAGATCCTTCAACAGATTGCCGCCGAGCTGAAGGTGCGGCCGTCGCAGGTCCGCGCGGCCGTCGAGCTGCTGGACGGCGGGGCCACGGTGCCCTTCATCGCCCGCTACCGCAAGGAGGCCACCGAGGGCCTTGACGACGCCCAGTTGCGCGAACTCGAGGTGCGACTGGCCTACTTGCGCGAGCTGGAGGAGCGCCGCGCCGCGGTGCTCAAGAGCATTGCCGAGCAGGGCAAGCTCACGCCGCAACTGCAGGCCGCCATCGAGACCGCCCCCACGAAGCAGGAGCTCGAGGACCTGTACCTGCCCTACAAACCCAAGCGACGCACCAAGGGCATGATCGCCCGCGAGGCCGGCCTGGAGCCGCTGGCCGACCGGCTGTTTGCCGACCCCTCGCTGGAGCCGCTGGTCGAGGCGGCCGCCTTCGTCAACCCCGATGCGGGCTTTGCCGATGCCCATGCGGTGCTCGACGGTGTGCGCGACCTGCTGTCCGAGCGCTGGGCCGAGGACGCCGCCTTGGTGGGCAAGCTGCGCGAATGGCTGTGGGAAGAGGGGCTCTTCCAGTCGCGTCTGATGGCTGGCAAGGACGAGAACCATCCGGACGTGGCCAAGTTCCGCGACTATTTCGATTACGAAGAACCGATCCGCACCGTGCCTTCGCACCGAGCGCTGGCCGTCTTCCGCGGGCGCACGCTGGAGATCCTCGACGCCAAGCTGGTGCTCGATGAGGACGTCGTGCCCGGTCAACCCACGCTGGCCGAGGGCCGCATCGCGCGCCACCTGGGCTGGAGTCATGCCCGGCGGCCGAGCGACGACCTCATCCGCAGGACCATCGCCTGGACCTGGAAGGTCAAACTCAGCCTCAGCCTGGAGCGCGACCTGTTTTCGCGCCTGCGCGAGCAGGCCGAGATGGTGGCCATCAAGGTCTTTGCCGAGAACCTGCGCGACTTGCTGCTGGCCGCGCCGGCCGGCAAGCGCGTGGTGATGGGGCTGGACCCGGGCATCCGCACCGGCGTGAAGGTGGCCGTGGTCAATGAAACTGGCAAGGTGGTGGACACCGCCACCGTCTATCCCCACGAACCCCGCAACGACTGGGACGGCGCCATCCACACGCTGGGCCGGCTGTGCGCCACCCATGGGGTGAACCTGATCGCCATCGGCAACGGCACGGCCAGCCGCGAGACCGACAAGCTCGCGGCGGACCTGATCAAGCGCATCCAGCAGATGGCCCCCGGCACCAAGATCGACAAAGTAGTGGTCAGCGAGGCCGGGGCCTCGGTCTATTCGGCCTCGGAGTACGCCAGCAAGGAGTTGCCTGATCTGGACGTGAGCCTGCGCGGCGCGGTGTCCATCGCGCGCCGGGTGCAGGACCCGCTGGCCGAACTGGTGAAGATCGAGCCCAAGAGCATCGGCGTGGGCCAGTACCAGCACGACGTGAACCAGGCCGAGCTGGCACGCAGCCTGAATGCGGTGGTGGAGGACTGCGTGAACTCGGTGGGCGTGGACCTCAACACCGCCTCGGCGCCGCTGCTCTCACGCGTGTCGGGCCTGAGCGCCAGTGTGGCGGCCAGCATCGTGCGTTGGCGCGATACGCACGGCGCCTTCCGCAATCGCCAGCAACTGCTGGAAGTCGCCGGCCTGGGCGCCAAGACCTTCGAGCAGGCCGCGGGCTTCCTGCGCATCCGTGACGGCGACAACCCGCTGGACATGTCCGGCGTGCATCCCGAGACCTACCCCGTCGTGGAGCGGATGCTCCAGCACCTCGGCAAACCCATCCACGACGTGATGGGCCGCGCCGATGTGATCCGCAGCCTCAAGCCCGAAGCCTTCGCCGACGAGAAGTTCGGCGCCATCACGGTCAGGGACATCCTGGGCGAACTGGAAAAGCCCGGCCGCGACCCGCGCCCCGACTTCAAAGTGGCCCGCTTCAACGAGGGGGTCGAGGACATCAAGGACCTGCAGCCCGGCATGGTGCTGGAAGGCACGGTCAGCAATGTCGCTCAGTTCGGTGCCTTCGTCGATCTGGGGGTGCACCAAGACGGCCTGGTGCATGTGAGCCAACTGTCCAGCAAGTTCGTCCAGGACGCCCGCGAGGTGGTCAAGACGGGCGACATCGTCAAGGTGAAGGTGCTGGAGGTGGACCTCACCCGCAAGCGCATCTCGCTGACGATGAAGCTCGATGCGCCCACAGGCGGGCGCGGGGGCAATGACTACCGGGCCCCGGCACGCCAGGAACGCGCAGGCGCCGGCCGCGGCGCCGCTCAGCCCCCGGTTCCATCGGCCATGGCTGCTGCGTTTGCGAAACTGCAGTCCAAGCGCTGAACAGGGCTGGCATTCCTGCCGAGGAAGGTCTATCGTAGGGACGGGTTCACCGTTGTGAAGGAGCCGCATCATGCGCAACTTCCATGTCCCTGTCGGCGGCCTGATGGCCGCCACCCTGGCTGCTGTGGCGCTGGGGGGCTGTGCCCGCCCCCACGGCGGCATGGGTCATGGCCGGATGATGAGCGCCCCTTCGGCCGTGGCCGTGCTGGAGCCCACACGCGGCCAGGCCGCCAGCGGGCGCGTGATGTTCCACCAGATGGGCGACGACCAGGTCATGGTCCACGCGAGGGTCAAGGGGCTCAAACCCAACGCCGAACACGGCTTCCACATCCATGAAAAGGGTGATTGCTCCAGCGGCGATGGCATGAGCACGGGGGGGCACTTCAACCCCGGCGGCCATCCTCACGGCCCCCCCGAAGGGCCACGCCATGCCGGTGACATGCCCAACCTGCGCAGCAATGCCAACGGTGAAGCCGACATGCGGTTCACCCTCATCGGGATGAGCATCGGACGTGGGGTTGCCGACATCGTCGGGCGCGGCGTCATCGTGCACGCCGACCCCGACGACTACCGCACCCAGCCCACCGGCAACTCCGGCGCGCGCATCGCCTGCGGTGTGATCACCGCCCACACGCGATAATCTGTCGGCTGCCTCTCGCAGCCCCGCAAGGCGCGGTCCCCCGCGCCTTGTTTTTTGCATCCCTTCATGCCCATGAAGTCTTTGCGTCTGTACGCCGGGCCGGCCGCGCGCCGCCACATCGAGCGCCACGGCCTGCCGCCGCAGGCCGTGCGGGTCGTGGCCGGCGCCGCCGGCGGGCCCAAGGGCCTGATCCTGAACCACCTGGACCGCCACATCTTCGGCCAATGGCTCGCATCGTCGCGCCAGACGGTGCACCTCGTGGGGGCCTCGATCGGCGCCTGGCGCATGGCCACCGGCATGCTCGACGAGGCCCCGGCCCGTTTCGCAACCCTGGCCCACGACTACATCCACCAGCGCTACGAACTGCCACCGGGCAAGACCTACCCCAGTGCGCAGGAGGTCAGTCGTGTCTTCGCGCAGGAGCTGCACGGGTTCTTCGACGGCCACGTCGAGAGCCTCGTCGCCCACCCCCGCTACCGGCTGCACATCGTGGTCTCGCGCGGCCGCCACGTGCTGGGGCGGGAAGGGCCGCTGCGCACCCCCATCGGCTACCTCGGCGCGGCGCTGAGCAACGCGGTGGCCCGTCCAGGCCTGGGGCTGTGGCTGGAACGGGTGCTGTTCTCCACACCGGGCGAACCCCTGCCCGTGGACCTGTCCGACCTGCGTCACCGGCGCGTCGTGCTCGACGCCGCCAACTTCGAGGCCGCCTTGCTGGCCTCGTGCTCCATCCCCTTCGTGCTCAAGGCCGTGCACGACATCGCGGGCGCGCCGCCGGGGGCGTACTGGGACGGCGGCATCACCGACTACCACCTGCACTGGAACTATCCGAGCATGGGCGGGGGGATTGTGCTGTATCCCCATTTCCAGCGGGCTATCGTACCGGGCTGGCTGGACAAGCCGTTGCGCCGCCGCCACCGGGCCACGTCGGCGCTCGACAACGTCCTGGTGCTCGCGCCCGACCCGTCCTGGGTGGCCACCCTGCCCGACGGCAAGCTGCCCGACCGCAGCGACTTCAGGCGCTACGGCACCGACACCGAGGCCCGGGCCCGGGCCTGGCAGCGCTGCGTGGACGAGAGCGAGCGCCTGGCCGAGGAGTGGGCACAATGGCTGGGGCGCGGCACCCCCGCCGATGTCCTGGAACCCCTGTGAGATCGAACTGCACGTCCGAAGCCGAGGAAAACCGATGGGTCTGACCACCAGCCTGATCGTCATCGTCTTGCTGATCGGTGTCAGCGCATTCTTCTCGATGGCCGAGATCTCCCTGGCCGCCTCGCGCCGCCTGCGCCTGAGCCAGATGGCCGACGAAGGCAACCTGCGTGCCGCCGAGGTGCTGGCCGTGCAGGACCAGCCCGGCAGCTACTTCACGGTGGTGCAGATCGGCCTGAACGCCGTGGCCATCCTGGGCGGCATCGTGGGGGAGGGGGCCTTGACGCCCTATCTTGCCGCAGGGTTGGCTTGGTTCCTGGATCCGGTCACCGCAGCGCGGATCGGCTTTGCCCTGTCCTTCCTGCTCGTGACAGGCCTGTTCGTCGTCTTCGCCGACCTGTTCCCCAAGCGCGTGGGCATGATCGAACCCGAGCGCATCGCCACACGGCTGATCGGCCCGATGCGCTGGTGCATGCGCCTGCTCAAGCCGCTGGTGTGGGTCTTCGACACCCTGGCCACCGGGCTGTTCCGGCTCTTCGGCCTGCCGGTGTCGCGCGACGAGCGCATCACCCCCGACGACATCCTGGCCATGGCCGAGGCCGGCACCCAGGCCGGACTGCTGGCCGAGCAGGAGCAGCAGGTCATCGAGAACGTCTTCGAGCTCGACACCCGCACCGTGGAGAGCGCGATGACCACTCGCGAGCGCATCGTGTACTTCCTGCTGGACGACGACGACGCCCTGATCCGCACCCGCGTCGTCGAGCAGCCGCATTCCACCTACCTCGTGTGCGACGGCCATATCGACAAGGTCGTGGGCTACGTCGATGCGACCGATCTCTTCCAACGTGTGCTGCGCAACGAGCCGATCTCGCTGCAGGGCGAGAGCGGCCAGTCCCTGATCAAAAAGGTCCTGGTCGTGCCCGATCGCCTCACGCTGTCTGAGATGCTCGGCCAGTTCCGCCAAGCCCACGAGGACTTCGCCGTGATCGTCAACGAATACAGCCTGGTCGTGGGTGTGATCACGCTCAATGACGTGATGAGCACCGTGATGGGCAGCCTGGTCGGCCACGACGACGAGGAACAGATCGTGCGGCGCGAGGATGGCTCCTGGCTGGCCGACGGGATGACACCGATCCCCGACCTGCTGCGGGCTCTGGACCTCGACGAACTGCCCCACCAGGGCCAGTACGACACGCTGGCCGGCTTCCTGATGGTGATGCTGCGCCGCATCCCTCGGCGCACGGATGCGCTCACCTGGGGCGGCTGGCGCTTCGAGGTGATGGACGTCGACAGCTACCGCATCGACCAGGTGATGATCACCCGCGTGGTCTGACGCTCCGCCGCACAGCACTCACATCGACGCCTCGAGCATCGCGCGGTAGTCCTCGGCGCTGGCCTCGCGCGGATTGGTCTTGTGGCAATGGTCGGCCAGGGCTCCTTGGATCACGTGGTCGAACAGCTCGGGTGTGACCCCCATCGCGGCCAGCCCCCTGGGCAGCCCCAGCCGCGCGTTCATGTCGCGGATGGCTTCGGGAATGTCCCCGGGCGAGCGCAGGCCCATCGCATGGGCCATGCGATCCAGCCGGGCCTCGGCGCGCACCGAATCGGCACCGGCGTTGAAGCGCACCACCGCGGGCAGGAACATCGCGTTGAGCGTGCCGTGGTGCAGCCGCGGGTCGACGCCGCCCAGGCTGTGGCTGAGCGAATGCACACAACCCAGCCCCTTCTGGAAGGCCAGGGCGCCCTGCATCGAGGCGCTCATCATCTGTCGGCGGGCCTCGCGGTCACGGCCATCGCGCGTGGCACGCTCGATGTGAGCCCAGCCACGCGCCAGGCCGTCGAGCGCGATACCGTCGGCCGGCGGGTTGAAGGCCGCTGCCATGAAGGTCTCCATGCAATGGGCGATCGCATCCATGCCCGTGGCCGCCGTGAGCAGGGGCGGCAGGCCCAGGGTGAGTTCCGGGTCGCAGATCGCCACCCGGGGCACCAGGTGCCAGGAATGGAAGCCCAGCTTGCGGCCGTCGTCGACGATCACGATGGCGCCGCGGGCCACCTCGCTGCCGGTGCCGGCGGTGGTGGGCACCGCGATCACCGGGGCGGTCTGCGCGGTGATGCGCGGGCTGCCGCCCTCGATGGTGGCGTAGGTCTTCAACGGTCCGTCGTGTGTGGCCGCAATGGCCACGCCCTTGGCCAGGTCGATGCTGGAGCCGCCTCCCACGGCGATGAGCCCGTCGCAGCCCTGGGCCTGATAGATCGCCTGCGCAGCGCGTACGGCCGCCTCGGTGGGATTGGACGGCGTCTGGTCGAACACCGCCACCGGCAGGTCCTGCAAGGCGTCCAGCGCACGCTGCAGCACCCCCGCGGCCTTCACGCCGGCATCGCTGACCACCAGCGGCCGGCGCATGCCGATGCGCTCACATTCGCCGGGCAGCAGGCGCACGGCACCGAAATCGAACTGGATCTGGGTGATGTAGTGGATGAGGGCCATGGCGGTGGGGCAGGGCGGCAGACCGTGGAAAGAATCAGTATGCTTGCGGCATTGTCCCGGAGCCATCCGGATGCACCATGACACCTGTGCGTCACCCGCCTGCGGGTCGCACGGCTCAGACCCCTCCCAACCCGTCCGTGAGCCCTCCTGCAGACGCCTCCTTGCTGACCCCCCGCATGCGCGACGTGATCGACCGCATCCGCCGCGCCAACTTCACGCCCTTTCACCAGCTCGAGGTGTCCGCGGCCCGCCAGGCCTATCTGGCCGCCGCGGAGATCCTTGACCTGCCGCGGGCCCCGCTGGCGCGCGTGGAGGACCGCCACCTCGCCGGCCATGGCGGCGCCGTGCTGCCCGCACGGCTGTACGCGGTCTCGGACCAACGGTTGCCGGCCATGCTCTACCTGCACGGCGGGGGGTTCACCATCGGCGGCATCGAGACCCACGACAGCCTGTGCCGTCAGATCGCCCGGCTCAGCGGCGCAGCGGTAGTGTCGCTGGAATACCGGCTCGCCCCGGAGCACCGCTTCCCGACGGCCGTGAACGACGCCTGGGCCGCCTTGCAGGACCTGCGACGGCAGGCGCCCGCCTGGGGGCTGGACGGCTCGCGCCTGGCGGTAGGCGGCGACAGTGCCGGCGGTACCCTGGCAGCGGTGTGTGCCCTGCTGGCCCGCGATGCCGGCTTCGAGCTGGCCCTGCAGGTGCTCATCACGCCGGGCACCGCCGCCCACCAGGACACCGAGTCGCACCGACGCTTCGCACAGGGCTACCTCCTCGAGCGACCGGCCATCGACTGGTTCTTCAACCACTACATCGACCCCCATCAGCGCACCGACTGGCGCTTCGCCCCCCTGATGGCCGACGATCTCGACGGCGTGGCTCCGGCCTGGGTCGGCCTGGCCGAGGCGGACCCGCTGGTGGACGAGGGCATCGCCTATGCCGACCGGCTGCGCATGGCCGGCGTGCCGGTGGATCTGGAGGTCTACCGGGGGGTGACCCACGACTTCATCAAGATGGGACGGGCCCTGCCGGAAGCCCTCCATGCCCATGCCGCCATTGCCGCGCGACTGCGCGACACCTTCGGGACCGCCCCATGAAACGCAGTGACTTCCGCTTCCTCCATCGCCTGCGGGTGCGCTGGGCCGAGATCGATGCCCAGAACATCGTGTTCAACGGGCATTACCTCATGTACTTCGACACGGCCATGGCCGACTACTGGCGGGCTCTGGCACTGCCGTATCCGGACGCCCTGAAACCCTTCGGCGGCGATCTGTACGTGAAGAAGGCCAGCATCGAGTACCACGCCTCTGCGCGCTATGACGACTTGCTCGAGGTGGGCGCGCGCTGTGCGCGTATCGGCAACTCGTCGATGCAGTTCACGCTGGGCATCTTCCGCCAGGACGAACACCTCATCAGCGGAGAGCTGATCTATGTGTTCGCCGACCCGGACACCCAGAGCGCCAAGTCCGTGCCACCGGCCCTGCGTGAAATCCTGCAGGCCTTCGAAGCCGGACAGCCGATGGTCGAAGTCCGGCTGGGATCCTGGGCGGAACTGGGCGAGCACGCTCATGCGATCCGCCGCGCCGTGTTCATCGAAGAACAGCGCATCCCCCCCGAGATGGAGTGGGACGAGGCCGACGCCACCAGCCTGCATGCCGTGGCCTACAACCGCTTCGGCATGCCGTTGGCCACCGGCCGCCTGCTCGAGCATGTGCCCGGTGTGGCCAAGATCGGCCGCATGGCGGCCTTGCGCACCATGCGTGGCGGCGGGGTGGGGCGGGCCGTGCTCGAGGCCTTGATGCAGGCCGCCCGCGAGCAGGGCTATCGTGAGGCCGTCTTGCACGCGCAGACCTCGGCCGCCTCCTTCTATGCACGCTCGGGCTTCGTGCCGCGAGGGCCGCAGTTTGACGAGGTGGGCATCCCCCACGTGGAGATGGTCAAGACGCTGTGAGGCTGGCGCCTCTCGGACGCCGCCTCAGGGCCCGGTAGACAGGCCCGACGTCAAGGGCTGACCGGCGCGTCCCGAGGCCTGTGCGGCCTCGACCGACCCGCGTGTGCGCACCGAACGGGGCGGCCAGCCTTTGAGCTGCGAGCGGCGCAGCAGCGCCACCCCGGGGCCGCGGGCGCTGCTGAAGCTGCGCTCGATCACGTGGGTCACCAGCCGGCGACCCACCCGCTCGGTGATGATCACCGTCGAGGCACGGGTGCCGTAACGCCCATCGGGGGTGCGGATGAAGGCCGGCGAGAGCCAGCGCTCCCACTCCGGCGACAGGCCGGTGTGGGGCAGGAACTCGTCAGCGATCACCGTGCGGTCACCCAGCGCAGCAAACAGCGCTTCGGCCAGGCCATCGGCCGTGTCGGCCTCGCGCAAGGCAGCGCGCAAGCGCTGCTTGAGACGCTCCACCTTCGGCCATGGCGTGTCGAGCAGGGCGTTGGACAGGCCGTACACCCCCCGCTCCAGCCGCTGTGGGAAACGCGCCCGGTTCGAGCCCCAGAAGCAGTCGCCCTCGGCAAAATCCGCCGCGATGACGTTGAAGCCGTTGTAACCCGACAGCCCCACCTGCATCCAGAAGCGGTCCATCGAGAGATCACCGCGCAACCACAGCGGCACGATCTCGCCGCGGGACGGGGCCTGCGGGTCGATGTCCTTCGGGTTGCGCACATTGGTCACCAGCGCGAACCTTCCGGCAGCCGTCAGCCCCATCCAGGTGCCGCCGGCCTTGAGGTCGCGTCCGGCAAGGATCTCCGGCCCCTGCGGCGACGGCTGCCACCAGCCCAGCCGGGCTGTCGGCCGGTCGAAGTACTCGTCGCGGTTGGCCGCCACCACGAACGGAAAGCGGCGGCTCGCATCGATGGCCAGGCCTACGAGGCACATGGCACAAAGACTTCCACATGCCGGGGCCCGCGGCACCAGGGGGCCAACGCACGGGCCTCGTCCTCGATGTGCGCCTGGACCTCGGCCGTGATGCCGCCGGGTCGGGCGTAGATCTCCATCCAGGTCTGCATGCCGTCCTTCTCTTCGGGGCGCCTCAGCCACTGGGCCTGCAGTCCGGGCCAGGTCTGGCGCAGGCGGGACTGCAGTTGCCGCACGGCCGCAGCGGCCGCCACGGCGTCTGCCGAAGCCACCCGATAGTAGATGAAAAGCCAGCGCTCCTCCGCAGGGGCGCCGCCCCCGCCGGCCGGCTGGGACGTGGAGGAAGTCACGCCATCTCCCGGGGACATGCCCGAGCGTCTGCGAGCCGACGGCGCCTTTCAGCGGCTTGGCGGCAGGCCGGCCGGCTGCGGGCCGGCTCAGACATCGGTCAGCAGCGGATAGGGCACCGGCGACAGCCGCAGCGCCGGCGCATCCATCGTGCCGGCGTGCAGCGTGCCGCCTTCGGTGGCCGACAGCTTCAGCTCGGCCAAACCGGCCCACCCCCCCCGCGGATCGGGCGCGGCCAGCACGACGAGCCCGCTGGGCTGAGCGGGGTCGTCGCTGTGGAAGATCTCCTGACCTGGCGCGAGTGCCGCCGGGCCGTGCACGAGGAAGCCGCGGCGCTTGAGCGTGCCCCGGAACTGGCTGCGGGCCACCACTTCCTGGCCGGGGTAGCACCCCTTCTTGAAGTGGACGCCGCCCACGCTTTCCAGGTTGACCATCTGCGGCACGAGCTGGTCGGCGGTGGCCGCCGTGATGCGCGGGATGCCGCTTTGCACCTCCAGCCATTGCCAGCCGGCCTCGTTGAGCGTGCCGGGGCTGTGCAGGGCGGGTGCAGCGGCCTCGGCCGGGCCCACCCACACAGCGCGTGCCTGGCCGCCCACCTCGGGCAGGCGGATCAGCCGCCCCCCCCAGGATTCAGCCATCGCCCAGGGTTGGGCCAACGGAACCTGCCGTGCCGGTCCCCCGGCCAGGCCCACCACGCGCCGCTGCGGCGAGGCCTCGCCGAGCCGCACCTTGGCACGCAGCACGAACATCGACAGCCGCTTCAGCACGGAGGGCAGAAGATCGGCGCTGCAGGCCAGCGCGATACAGTCGGCGTCTTCGCGCCAGACGACGAAGGTCGCCAGCAGCCGCCCCTTGGGCGAGCAATAGCCGGCCAGGCGGGCCTCGCCCGGGGGCAGGTGGGTGATGTCCTGGGTGAGCTGGGCGTGCAGGAAGCTGGCGGCGTCTTCGCCAGTGGCATGGATCACACCGAGGTGGGGCAGGGGAGTGGCGCCTTCCAGGCGCGCGGCGGCAAGGGCCAGGGTCTCGTCCGGGGCAGCAGTCATGCGTCTATTATGATCACGGCCCCGAGTCCCTGCCCGCCGCGGGGCGGGCCTGCCGGCCCTGGACCCCGATGAAACTGCTGCGACGCCTGCTGCTCCTGTGTGTGCTCGCCGCGCTGGCCCTGGCTGGTGCGGCGGTCTGGTGGCTGCATCGCCCGCTCAGCCTGGCGACGCCCACCGTCGAACTTTCGGTGGAGCCGGGCATGAGTCCGCGCGCCATCGCCGAGGCCTGGGTGGCCGCGGGCGTGCAGACCTCGCCGAGCCTGCTCTACGAATGGTTCCGCTGGTCCGGGCAGGCGCGCCGCATCCGCGCCGGCAGCTACGAAGTCGCCGCGGGCACCTCCCCGCGCGCGCTGCTGGAAAAGATGGTGCTGGGCGATGAGACGCTGGTCACCGTGCGTCTGATCGAGGGCTGGACCTTCCGTCAGTTCCGCGCCGAGCTGGCCCGCGCCGAAGGCCTGCGCGCCGACACGGCGGCCATGAGCGACGCCCAGGTGATGGCAGCCCTGGGACGCCCCGGCGTGCACCCTGAGGGCCGCTTCTTCCCGGACACCTACGCCTACAGCCGTGGCAGCAGTGATCTGGCCGTGCTGCGCCGGGCCCTGCACGCGATGGAACGCCGCCTGGCCGCCGCCTGGGAGCAGCGCGCGCCCGACCTGCCGCTGCGCACGCCCGAGGAGGCGCTGATCCTGGCCTCCATTGTCGAGAAAGAAACCGGCCTGGAGGCCGATCGCGGCCTGGTGGCCGGGGTCTTCGTCAACCGCCTGCGCATCGGCATGCGGCTGCAGACCGATCCGACCGTCATCTACGGCCTGGGGGCCTCCTTCGACGGCAACCTGCGCCGGCGCGACCTCGAGACGGACACCCCCTACAACACCTACACCCGCAGCGGCCTGCCGCCCACACCGATTGCGATGCCGGGCAAGCGCTCGTTACTGGCGGCGGTGAACCCGCAACCCACACGGGCGCTGTACTTCGTGGCACGCGGTGACGGCACCAGCGTGTTCAGCGAAACCCTGACCGAGCACAACCGTGCCGTCAACCGCTACCAGCGTGGAGGCCCCTGATGCCACCCGTGTCCACGACCGAGTGCCGTTTCATCACTGTTGAAGGGATCGACGGCGCCGGCAAGTCGACCCATGTGACGGCGATGGTCGAACGCCTGCGCGCCCGCGGGCGCGAGGTGGTGCACACGCGCGAGCCGGGCGGCACCGCACTGGCCGAGGCCCTGCGCGAGCTCATCCTGCACCGGCCGATGGATGCGCTGACCGAGGCGCTGCTCATCTTCGCCGCGCGGCGCGACCACCTGCGCCAGGTGATCGAGCCCGCCCTGGCCCGCGGGGCCACCGTGGTCTGCGACCGCTTCACCGATGCGACCTTTGCCTACCAGGGGGCCGGACGCGGCTTCGACACGGCCGTGCTGGCCCAGCTCGAAGCCTGGGTGCAAGAGGGCAGGCACCCCGATCTCACCCTGTGGTTCGACGTGCCGCCGGCGGTGGCGGCGCAGCGCCTGGCGCATGCCCGCGTGCCCGACCGCTTCGAACAGGAGCCGCAGCGCTTCTTCGAGCGGGTGGCCGAAGGCTACCGCGAGCGCGCGCGGGCGCATCCGCAACGCTTCGTCATGATCCATTCCGACGCCCCGATCGAGGCCGTGCGCGCGCAGGTGGAGGCTGCCCTGGCGGCCCGGGGGTTGTGACCATGCCCCTGCCTTGGTTGGAACCGTTGCTGCCGGTTGTCCTGCGCGGTCAGCGCGGCCACGCTCTGATGCTGCACGGCCCGGCGGCGGCAGGCCAATTCGAACTCGCGCTGGCGGTGGCCCAGGCTTGGCTGTGCGAGGCCCCGCGGGCCGACGCGACGGCCTGCGGCCGGTGTGCGGCCTGCACCTTGGTGCACTCGCGCACGCACCCGGATCTGCGCGTGCTCGTGCCCGAGGCCCTGGCCGAGACGCTGGGCTGGGTGCTTCCTTCCGAGGGTGACGCCGCCTCGAGCAAGGCCAAACCGAGCAAGGACATCCGTGTCGAGGCGCTGCGCGCCGCGATCGAGTTTGCGCAGCAGACGTCCTCGCGGGGCCGGGCCCAGGTGGTGCTGATCCACCCGGCCGAACGCATGAACGCCGTCTCGGCCAATGCCTTGCTCAAAGTCCTGGAAGAACCCCCGGGGCAAGCCCGCTTCATCCTGTGCACCGGGGCACCCGACCGCCTGCTGCCCACGCTGCGCAGCCGCTGTCAGCTCGTGCCGCTGCCGAGTGTGCCGCGCGATCAGGCCCTGGCCTGGCTGGGTGAGCAGGGCGTGGAATCTCCTGAGGTGCTGCTGGATGCGGCCGGGGGGCTGCCGCTGGCCGCGTTCGAACTGCACCGCCAGGGCGTGCGTCCCGAGGCCTGGACGCGCCTGCCCCGCGCACTCGCGGCCGGGGAGGTCGGGGCGGTGGCGGGCTGGTCGGTGCCGATGCTGGTGGACGCGCTGAACCGATGCTGCGAGGATGGCCTGCGACTGGCCGTCGGCGGCACACCGCGCTACTTCGCACCGCAGGCCTGGGCCGGCCTGCAGCCCCGGCTGGCCCCGATGTTGGCCTGGCACGCCGAGCTCAAGCGTGTGGCACGTCACGACGAGCATCCCTGGCACGCCGGCCTGGCCACCGAATCCCTTGTGAGCAGCGCAAGCCGCGCCTTACACTGCGCCGAATGAGCGAACCGAACAGCCGCCCACCCAACATCCTGACCCCGTCCGCCGTCGGGGGCTCGCCGGCGCGTCCGAGCGTGATCCAGTTGGTGTTTCGCGAGAAGGGCGCCCTGTATGCCGCCTACATCTCGGCGTTCGCCGACGGCGGTCTGTTCGTCCCCACGACTCGCGAGTACCGGCTGGGCGAGGACATCTACCTGCTGCTGTCGCTGCCCGACGACCCCCAGCGCTACCCCGTGGCGGGCAAGGTGGCCTGGATCACCCCGGCCAACGCCTCGGGCGGCCGCACCCAGGGGGTGGGCGTGCGCTTTCCCAGCGACGAGAAATCACGTCTGCTCAAGCTCAAGATCGAAGAGCTGCTGGGCACGGCGATCCAGTCGGCCAAACCGACCCAGACCCTCTGAGTGGGCGCGGGGCCCGGCCCGGTGTGTCCCCGCAGGGCCTGCGGGCGGCCGCAGCCCGCAGGTGCGGGCTGCGGCCGCCTGCGGCACACTGCACTCTGCACAGTCCGTGCCGAAGCCCTCCATGCCATGTTCGTCGATTCCCATTGCCATCTGAGTTTTCCTGAACTGCGTGAACACCTGCCGGCGATCCGTGCCGCCATGGCCGAAGCCCGCGTGGACCGGGCCCTGTGCATCTGCACGACACTGGAGGAGTTCGACGAGGTCCATGCGCTCGCGCGCGAGCACGACAACTTCTGGGCCACCGCCGGCGTGCACCCCGACAACGAAGGGGTGCGTGAGCCCACGGTGGACGACCTGATCGCCCTGGCCGCGCGGCCCAAGGTCGTCGCCCTGGGGGAGACGGGCCTCGACTACTACCGCCTGGGCACGCGCACAGTGGCCGACATGGCTTGGCAGCGCGAGCGTTTCCGCGTGCACATCCGCGCCGCACGGGCCACCGGCAAGCCGCTGGTGATCCACACCCGCTCCGCCGCCGAGGACACGCTGCGCCTGATCGACGAGGAGGGGGCGGCTGAGGTCGGCGGGGTCTTCCATTGCTTCACCGAAACCCGTGACGTGGCACGGGCCGTCCTGGAGCGAGGCTTCTACCTCTCGTTTTCGGGGATCCTGACCTTCAAGAACGCGGCCGAGCTGCGCGAGGTGGCCGCCGAGGTGCCGCTGGAGCGCTGCCTGATCGAGACAGACAGCCCCTACCTGGCCCCGGTGCCGCACCGCGGCAAGCAGAACAACCCCTCGTACGTGCCCTACGTGGCTGCCGAACTGGCCCGGCTCAAAGGCCTGAGCGTCGAGACGGTGGCGCAGGCGACCCGTCGCAACTTTGAGCGCCTGTTCGGCATCCCCGCGGCGGACTGATGCCTCGCAACCCCGGCAGTCAGATGCTCATGAATCACTTGAGAAGATTCATTTATCTCATTGTCATAACTTTATTTTCTTCCGCGAATGCCGACTCCTATGACGATTTTTTCCGCGCCATCCGTGCCGACGACCCCCGCAGCTTGAGCGCCTTGTTTGCCCGCGGCTTCGACCCCAACACGATCGACCCGCAAGGCCGAACCCCGCTGAGCCTGGCCTTCCACTACGAAGCCTATGCCGCGGCGCTGGCGCTGGTGAGCCACCCGGACTTCCGCTTCGACGAGCCCAACGCCGCGGGCGAGACTCCTCTGATGCTGGCGGCGCTGCGCGGGCAGTGGGAACTGGCCCGGGCGCTGCTGGTGCGCGGCGCCCGGCTGGAGCGGCCCGGCTGGACACCGCTGCACTACGCGGCGGCCGGGGCCGACCCCCGCCTGGTGCAGTTGCTGATCGGCCACGGCGCCCCCTTGGATGCGCGCGCGCCCAATGGCAACACCCCCCTGATGATGGCCGCGCGCCACGGCAGCGAGGCTGGCGCCTGGGCCCTGCTGCAGGCCGGGGCCGACCCGCGGCTGCGCAATCAGGATGGCCTGACGGCGGCGGATTTCGCGCGCTCGGTCGACCGCGTGAACCTGGCGCGGGACCTCGAGCGCCGCTCGTCCATGCGCTCTGGCGGGCCCGACAGCGTGTCGGAATCGCGCTGACAGCCGCTTTGGCAAGGCGTCCACTGTCGATGAGGCCATGGCCGGCCTACAGTGACGTCATGGTCAACGCCCGAGGAGCCGTCCCATGACCCGCCTGCACACCACCGCCAACCCCTTTGCCCTGATGATGGATCCGCAGTCCGTGCTCGACGCGATGGAACGGTCCGAGCGCCTCAAGCGCCTGCAAAGCCGGGTGTGTCGCCCGCTGGACAAGCCCCTGCTGGGCCCGGTGCGCGGGGAACTGGCTGCCTACGACGACGGGATCGACGCCGAGCCCCTCTCCGACGAGACCTGAACGGCCGTCGCCCCCCCTGGCCCCCGGGGCGCCACCGACCGGGCTGCCTGCAGGCCCTGGCGGAAATGGGCCTGAGTCAGCGCGCGGGCCGCCTCGGCATCGCGCCGGCGCAGGGCGGCCAGGATGTCCCGGTGCTCCTGCAGCGACTGGGCCAGGCGCCCCTCGCTGAGCAGCGAGTTGTGGCGGTTGAGCTTCATCACCTTGCGCAGGTCGGTCACGATCTGCACGCGCCAGCGGTTGTCTGCGATCTCCAGCAAGCGCATGTGGAAGGCCTCGTTTAGGGCAAAAAAGGCCTCGCGGTCGTGCACCGCCGCCTCCAGGCGGGCATGCAAAGCCTCCAGTTCGGCCAACTGCGCCGACGACGCCCGACCCGCCACCTCGGCGGCCGCGTCACTCTCCAGCAGCATCAGCAGGTGATAGACCTCCCGTGTGTCGCGCTCCGACACTTCGGTCACATAAGCCCCGCGTCGGGGCCGTATCGTCACCAGCCCCTCGGAGGCCAGCACTTTCAGGGCCTCGCGCAGCGGCGTGCGGCTGATGCCGTAATCGCGCACCAGGGCCTGCTCGTCGATCCAACTGCCCGGTGGCAGGTTGTGCGCCAGGATGCGCTCGCGCAAGCGCTCAGCCACCTGCTCATACAGGGGCCGATCGTGCAGTGAAGGCGGCGGGGCAGGGGCGCTCATACACGCATAGTGTCGCCGAAAGTGCTGGTTGGTGTCTATAATTCAATTTTGAATTATGATGCCATCCGCCACGGGGGCGCTCGGCGGTCTGCTTGGCCCACGCCGCCCCCGGGCGTATGCTGCACCGTCCCGGCCAGCGCCGGGGCCCCGACACGGAAGTCCGCCATGGCCGATCGCACCCCCGCGCCCCTTGCCCCTGCCGACCTCGACGCCTGGAAGAAGGCCGCGGCCAAAGCCGCTCCCGGCGGCCGGCTCGAAGCCCTGAACTGGGTCACGCCCGAAGGCCTGGTAGTCAAGCCGCTGTACACGGCCGAGGACCTGCAGGGCCTGCCCTACACCAACACGCTGCCGGGCTTTGCCCCCTTCGTGCGCGGGCCCCAGGCCACGATGTACGCCTCGCGGCCCTGGACGATCCGCCAGTACGCCGGCTTCTCCACGGCCGAGGAATCGAATGCCTTCTACCGCAAGTCCCTGGCGGCGGGCGCCCAAGGCGTCTCGGTGGCCTTCGACCTGGCCACCCACCGCGGCTATGACAGCGACCATCCGCGGGTCACCGGCGACGTGGGCAAGGCCGGGGTGGCCATCGATTCGGTCGAGGACATGAAGATCCTGTTCGACGGCATTCCGCTCGACAAGGTCAGTGTCTCCATGACCATGAACGGCGCGGTGCTGCCGGTGCTGGCCGGCTACGTGATCGCCGCCGAAGAGCAGGGCGTGGCGCAGGACCAGCTCAGCGGGACCATCCAGAACGACATCCTCAAGGAGTTCATGGTCCGCAACACCTACATCTACCCGCCCGAGCCGAGCATGCGGATCATCGGCGACATCATCGAGTACACGGCCAGGAAGATGCCGAAGTTCAACTCGATCAGCATCTCGGGCTACCACATGCAGGAGGCCGGTGCCAACCAGGCGCTGGAACTGGCCTTCACGCTGGCCGACGGCAAGGAGTATGTGAAGACCGCGCTGGCCAAGGGCCTGGACGTGGACGAGTTCGCCGGCCGGCTCAGCTTCTTCTGGGCCATCGGGATGAACTTCTATCTCGAGATCGCCAAGATGCGGGCCGCCCGTTTGCTGTGGCATCGCATCATGACCGGCTTCGGTGCGAAGAACCCCAAGAGCCTGATGCTGCGCACCCACTGCCAGACTTCGGGCTGGTCGCTCACCGAGCAGGACCCCTACAACAACATCGTGCGCACCACCATCGAGGCCCTGGCGGCGGTGTTCGGCGGCACGCAAAGCCTGCACACCAACAGCTTCGACGAGGCGATCGCGCTGCCCACCGAGTTCTCGGCCCGCATTGCGCGCAACACCCAGCTCATCATCCAGGAAGAGACTCATATCTGCAACGTGATCGACCCCTGGGCAGGCTCCTACATGATGGAGAGGCTCACCCAGGAGATGGCCGACAAGGCCTGGTCCATCCTCGAAGAGGTCGAGGCGATGGGGGGGATGACGAAGGCCGTGGATTCCGGCTGGGCCAAGCTCAAGATCGAGGCCAGCGCGGCCGAGAAGCAGGCGCGCATCGATTCGGGCAAGGACGTCATCGTCGGTGTCAACAAATACCGGCTGGACAAGGAAGATCCGATCGATATCCTCGAGGTCGACAACCTCAAGGTGCGGCAACAGCAGATCGAGCGGCTGCAGCGCATCCGCGCCACGCGCGACGCCCAGGCGGTGCAGGCCGCGCTCGAGGCGTTGACGCGCTGCGCTGAAACGGGCCAGGGCAATCTGCTGGAGCTGTCCATCCAGGCCATGCGCGTGCGGGCCACGGTGGGCGAGGTCAGCGATGCGCTGGAGAAGGTCTGGGGGCGCCACCGCGCCGACACACAGAAGGTGACCGGAGTGTATGCCGCTGCCTATGACTCGGCCGAAGGCTGGGAGCAACTGAAGGCCGAGATCGCCGCCTTCGCCGAGGAGGCCGGCCGCCGTCCCCGCGTGATGATCGCCAAGCTCGGGCAGGACGGCCACGACCGCGGCGCCAAGGTGGTGGCCACGGCCTATGCCGACCTGGGTTTCGACGTGGACATCGGGCCGCTGTTCCAGACCCCCGAGGAATGCGCCCGTCAGGCCATCGAAAACGATGTGCACGCCGTGGGCATCTCCACGCTGGCGGCCGGCCACAAGACCCTGGTGCCAGCCATCATCGAGGCGCTGCGTGCGCAAGGGGCAGACGACATCATTGTCTTCGTCGGCGGTGTGGTGCCGCGTCAGGACTACGAGTTCCTCTACGAGGCCGGGGTCAAGGGCATTTACGGGCCCGGCACGCCCATCCCGGCATCGGCCAAGGACGTGCTCGAGCACATCCGTGCCCAACTCCAGCGGGCCTGAGCGCCGTGAACGAGCGCAGCCCGTCCGAACCGCTGGTGCCGAACTTGCCGGCCGCGGATGCGAGGCTGCTGTCGCACGTGCTGGGCGAGCCCGGTGCCGCGCAGCGTCGGGCGGTGGCCAAGACGATCACGCTGCTCGAATCCACGCGGCCCGACCACCGTGAGCGTGCCGATGCCCTGCTCACGCAATTGCTGCCCTACAGCGGGCGCAGCTTCCGGCTGGGCGTCTCCGGCGTGCCCGGCGTGGGCAAGAGCACCTTCATCGAGGCCTTGGGCCTGTTTCTGATCGGGCAGGGGCACCGTGTAGCGGTGCTGGCGATCGATCCGTCCTCCAGCGTCTCGGGCGGCTCCATCCTGGGCGACAAGACACGCATGGAGCGGCTGTCGATGCATCCGCAGGCCTACATCCGCCCCAGCCCCTCCGGTGGGACACTGGGCGGCGTGGCCGAAAAGACCCGCGAAGCGATGCTGGTGTGCGAGGCGGCCGGCTACGACATCGTGATCGTCGAAACCGTCGGCGTGGGCCAGAGCGAAACCGCGGTGGCCGGGATGACCGACCTGTACGTGCTGCTGCAACTGCCCAATGCCGGCGATGACCTGCAGGCCATCAAGAAAGGCGTGATGGAGCTGGCCGACCTGGTCGTGATCAACAAGGCCGACCTCGACCCCGCCGCGGCCACGCGGGCCCAGGCGCAGATCACCTCGTCGCTGAGGCTGCTGAGCCAGCACGGCCGCCCGGACCATGCGCATCATGATGAGAAGATGTGGCACCCCCAGGTGATGCAGTTGAGTGCGCTGAAGGCCGAAGGCCTGGACCGCTTCTGGCAGGCGGTGTCGCGCTACCGCGAACTGCAGACGGCCAACGGCCGGCT
This sequence comes from Caldimonas hydrothermalis, assembly GCF_056746695.1. NCBI lineage: Bacteria > Pseudomonadati > Pseudomonadota > Betaproteobacteria > Burkholderiales > Sphaerotilaceae > Caldimonas > Caldimonas hydrothermalis. The sequence goes on from NZ_JBWQXA010000004.1 coordinate 97,876, forward strand.
CGAAGCGCGCCGCCGCCGCCAGGCCCTGGCCTGGATGTGGGACAGCGTGCATGCCGGGCTGCGCCACCGTTTCACCCACCACCCAGCCGTGGCGGCCCAGCTCGGCCGTGTCACTCGCGAGGTCGAAGCAGGCACCCTGCCGGCCTCCACCGCAGCGCGCCGATTGCTGGCTCTCTTTGCTCCCGAGCCTCCCTTGGCCCACTGACCCGACATCCCCGAAGACGGAGTCCTCATGCAACACATCCTCGAAGAACTGGAAAGAAAGCGTGCTGCCGCCCGCCTGGGCGGGGGCCAAAAGCGCATCGATGCCCAGCATGCCAAGGGCAAGCTGACGGCGCGCGAGCGCCTGGAGCTGCTGCTCGATGACGGCAGCTTCGAGGAATGGGACATGTTCGTGGAACACCGCTGTGCCGACTTCGGCATGGCCGACACCAAGATCCCCGGCGATGGGGTCGTCACCGGCTACGGCACCATCAACGGCCGCCTGGTGTTCGTGTTCAGCCAGGATTTCACCGTCTTTGGCGGCGCGCTGTCCGAGGCGCATGCCGAGAAGATCTGCAAGGTGATGGATCAGGCGATGAAGGTGGGCGCACCGGTGATCGGCCTGAACGATTCGGGCGGCGCCCGCATCCAGGAAGGCGTGGCCTCGTTGGGGGGGTATGCCGAGGTGTTCCAGCGCAACGTGCTGGCCAGTGGGGTGATCCCGCAGATCAGCCTGATCATGGGGCCGTGCGCCGGCGGAGCCGTCTACAGCCCGGCCATGACCGACTTCATCTTCATGGTCAAGGATTCGTCGTACATGTTCGTGACCGGCCCCGAGGTGGTGAAGACCGTCACGCACGAGGAAGTGACGGCCGAGCAACTCGGTGGCGCCACCACCCACACCACCAGGAGCGGCGTGGCCGACCTGGCCTTCGAGAACGACGTCGAGGCGCTGCAGATGCTGCGGCGCTTCTTCAACTACCTCCCGCTGAACAACCGCGAGAAGGCCCCCGTGCGACCCAGCGGCGACCCGGCCCACCGGCTGGACCATTCGCTCGACACCCTGGTGCCCGAGAACCCCAACAAGCCCTACGACATCAAGGAAGCCATCCTGAAGGTGGTGGACGATGGTGACTTCTTCGAGCTGCAGCCCGACTATGCGCAAAACATTGTGATCGGCTTTGGCCGCATGGATGGACAAAGCGTGGGCTTCGTGGCCAACCAGCCCCTGGTGCTGGCGGGCTGCCTGGACATCAAGAGCTCGATCAAGGCCGCGCGCTTCGTGCGCTTTTGCGATGCCTTCAACATCCCGGTGGTCACCTTCGTCGACGTGCCCGGATTCATGCCCGGCACCAGCCAGGAGTACGGCGGCATCATCAAGCACGGCGCCAAGCTACTCTATGCCTATGCCGAGGCCACGGTGCCCAAGATCACCATCATCACCCGCAAGGCCTATGGCGGCGCCTACGACGTGATGGCCTCCAAGCACCTGCGCGGTGACGTGAACCTGGCCTGGCCGAACGCCGAGATCGCGGTGATGGGCGCCAAGGGCGCGGTGGAGATCATCTTCCGCGAGGACAAGTCCGACCCGGCCAAGCTCGCCGCCCGCGAGGCCGAGTACAAGGCGCGCTTTGCCAACCCCTTCGTGGCCGGCGCGCGGGGCTACATCGACGACGTGATCCAGCCCCACGAAACCCGCAAGCGCATCTGCCGCAGCCTGGCGATGCTCAAGGACAAGAAGCTCGACAACCCCTGGCGCAAGCACGGGAACATCCCCCTCTGACCGCCCGGGAGTCTCAACATGTTCAAGAAGATACTGATCGCGAACCGGGGCGAAATCGCCTGCCGCGTCATCAAGACCGCCAAGAAGCTCGGCATCCAGACGGTGGCCGTGTATTCCGAGGCCGACAAGTACGCCTTGCACGTGGAGCTGGCCGACGAGGCCGTGCTGCTGGGCCCAGCGCCCAGCCGCGAGTCTTACCTGGTGGCCGACAAGATCATTGCCGCGGCCAAGAGCACGGGGGCCCAGGCCATCCATCCGGGCTACGGCTTCCTGTCCGAAAACGAGGACTTTGCCCGCCGCGTGGAAGAACAGGGCCTGGTCTTCATCGGCCCGAAGCACTATTCCATCGCTGCGATGGGCGACAAGATCGCCTCGAAGAATCTGGCCAGACAAGCCGGTGTCAACACCATTCCGGGCTGGAACGACGCGATCGAGTCGCCCGAGCGCGCCGTGGAGATCGCCCGCGAGATCGGCTACCCGGTGATGATCAAAGCGAGCGCCGGCGGTGGCGGCAAGGGCCTGCGCGTGGCCTTCAACGACAAGGAAGCCCATGAGGGCTTCACCTCGTGCCGGAACGAGGCGCGCAACAGCTTCGGCGATGATCGCGTCTTTATCGAGAAGTTCGTCGAGGAGCCCAGGCACATCGAGATCCAGGTGCTGGGCGACGCCCACGGCAACGTGGTCTACCTGTGGGAGCGCGAGTGCTCCATCCAGCGCCGCCACCAGAAGGTGATCGAGGAAGCCCCCAGCCCCTTCATCAGCGAGGCCACCCGCCAAGCCATGGGCGAGCAGGCCGTGGCGCTGGCGAAGGCCGTGAAGTACCAGAGCGCGGGCACGGTGGAGTTCGTGGTCGGCAAAGACCAGAGCTTCTACTTCCTGGAGATGAACACCCGGTTGCAGGTGGAGCACCCGGTGACCGAATGCATCACCGGGCTCGACCTGGTGGAGCTGATGATTCGCGTGGCCGCCGGTGAGAAGCTGCCGTTCGGCCAAGGCGACATCGCTCGCCGCGGTTGGGCGATGGAATGCCGCATCAACGCCGAAGATCCCTTCCGCAATTTCCTGCCCTCCACCGGACGGCTGGTGCGCTACCTGCCGCCACCCACCACGATGGAGGCCGCACAGTCCGTGCCCGACGGCGGCGGGGTGAGGGTGGATACCGGCGTCTATGAAGGCGGCGAGATCCCGATGTACTACGACTCGATGATCGCCAAGCTCATTGTGCATGGGCGCGATCGAGCCGAAGCCATTGCAAAGATGCGCGAGGCCCTCAACGGTTTCGTGATCCGCGGGGTGGCCAGCAACATCCCCTTCCAGGCGGCGCTGCTGGCACATCCCGATTTCCAAGCCGGACGCTTCAACACCGGCTTCATCGCGCAGCACTACCCCCAGGGCTTCTCCACCCGCAGCGTGACGCATGAGGATCCCCTGTTCCCGGTGGCGCTGGCTGCCGCGGCCCATCGCAAGTACCGGGACCGGGCGATGGGCATCAGCGGTCAGATGTCGGGCCATGAGGCGCGCACGGCGATCGACCATGTCGTGGTCGTCAAGGGCGATCAAGGGCAGCACGCCTACCATCCGGTGCGGGTGGCCGGCAACGGCGGCGGGGCGATCACGGTCCATATCGGTGAGCGCTGCTACGAGATCGACAAGGACTGGCGTTTCGGTGGGGTGCGCGCGAGCGGCTGCTGCAATGGCCAGCCCTTCACGGCACAGATCGAACGCCACGGCGTGTGGCTGCAGGTGATGCACAACGGTGTGCGCATCGACGCCCAGGTGCTGTCGCCGCGCGGGGCCGAGCTCTTCAAGCTGATGCCCTACAAGGCGCCGCCGGACACGAGCAAGTTCCTCCTCTCGCCGATGCCCGGCCTGCTCACGCAGGTGCAGGTGCAGGTGGGACAGGCCGTGCAAGCCGGCGAGCGCCTGGCGGTGATCGAAGCCATGAAGATGGAGAACATCCTCACCGCCGCGCGTGACGGCGTGGTGGCCGAGATCCTGGCGGCACCCGGCGAGAGCCTGTCGGTGGACCAACCCATCCTGAGGTTCGAATGAGCACCGCCCCCCTCGACAGACCTTTCCGGGTGCTGGGCATCCAGCAGATCGCCATCGGCGGGCCCGACAAGCAGCGCCTGCGTGCGCTGTGGGTGGACCTGCTGGGGCTGAACGTCAAGAGCCGCTTCGTCTCCGAACGCGAGAACGTCGATGAAGACATTTGTGAGCTCGGTCACGGCCCCACGGCGGTGGAGGTGGACCTGATGCAGCCGCTGGACCCCGACAAGAAGCCCGCGGTGCACACCACGCCGCTGAACCACGTGGGCCTGTGGGTGGACGACCTGCCCCAGGCCGTGGCCTGGCTGAGTGCCAAGGGATTGCGCTTCGCCCCCGGCGGCATCCGCAAGGGCGCCGCCGGTCACGACATCTGCTTCGTCCACCCCAAGGGCAATGACGAGTTCCCGCTGGGCGGGGAGGGCGTTCTGATCGAACTCGTCCAGGCCCCGCCCGAGGTCATCGCCGCGTTGTCATGAGCGGCATGCGGGGGCGGCTGCACGCGGATCGACCGCCGCGCCGGGCTGCACCCTCGCCCCCGCAGCCAGCCCAGAAAATGGATTTATGCTTGCCATGGGAGACACGGCCCATGGAACCTGCATTCACGGACCGATGGAAAGCGGGGGAACGACTTGCCGATCGGCTCGAAGACCTGCGGCACCGGCATCCGGTGGTGCTGGCCCTGCCGCGCGGTGGTGTGCTGGTGGCTGCGCCCATCGCGAGGCGGCTGGTAGCGCCGCTGGATCTGCTGCTGGTGCGCAAGATCGGTGCCCCGGGCCAGCCTGAGCTCGCGGTGGCTGCCGTCGTCGAAGGCAACCCGCCCCAGACGGTGGTGGATGAGGCCCTGTGCCTCCACACCGGGGCCGATGCCCGCTACCTTGCCGACCAGGAGCGCCAGGCGCTTGTGGAGATTGCGCGTCGGCGCGAACACTACCGCCGTGGCAAGCCCCTGCCCCCCCTGAAGGGCCGCACGGTGATTGTCGTGGATGACGGCATGGCCACCGGCACGACGATGCGGGCCGCCCTGCGCGGCCTGCGCGAAGCGCAGCCGGCCGCGGTGGTCCTGGCCGTGCCGGTGGCGGCGCCCGACAGCCTGGCCTTGCTGGAAGGGCAGGCCGAACGCATCGTCTGCCTGAGCCGGCCGGCAGGGTTCCGTGGGGTGGGAGCCCATTACCGGGACTTCCACCAAGTGCCCGACAGCGAAGTGATGGATGCCCTGGCCGCCCACGACCGTGCGGCCCGTGCCGGAGGACCACTCGATGCCTCGCCGGATTGACGTCTGCAATGGCGATGCCGACGGGCTGTGCGCCGTCGTGCAGTGGCGTCTGGCCCATCCGGCCCAAGCAGAACTGGTCACCGGGCTGAAACGCGACATCGAACTGCTGGAGCGGGTGCAGGCCGGCCCGGGGGACGACGTGCTGGTGTGTGACGTGTCCATGCAACGCAACGGCGCGGCGCTGCGGCGGCTGCTGGCGCAGGGAGCGCGCGTGCGCTATTTCGATCACCATCATCCCGGCGAGGTGCCCGTGCATCCGCACCTGCAGGCCCACCTCGACGGCGACCCGCGTCTGTGCACCAGCCTGTTGATGGATCGTTTCCTCCAGGGGCGCCATCGTGCCTGGGCGTTGGTGGGCGCCTATGGTGACAACCTGGGCGCCGAGGCCGACCGGCTCGCGCAGGCCGGTGGCTGGGATGCCACGCAACGGGCTGTGCTGCGACGCCTGGGCGAGGCCATCAACTACAACGCCTACGGCGACACCCCCGCCGATGTGCTGATTGCGCCGGCAGAACTGTTCGAACACCTGCGGTGCCATCCCGACCCTTTGCAGGCCTGGGCCGGCGACCCGGTGTTCGCACAGCTCGACGAGCGCCGCCGCAGCGACCTCGAGCAAGGCCTTCGGGCCCCGCTGCGCTGGGAGAGTGCGCAGGCCGTGGTGCGGGAACTGCCCGACACGCCCTGGAGCCGGCGCGTGGTGGGAGTGCTGGCCAACGAGATGGTGCTGCGCGATCCGGCGCGAGCGCAGGCCGTCCTCAAGGCGCAGGCGCAAGGCGGGTTTCTGGTCAGCCTGCGTGCACCTCGGGACTGCGCCGGCAGTGCCGAGGCACTATGCCGACGTTTTGGCGGTGGTGGCCGGGCAGGAGCCGGAGGCATCGATCACCTGGAACCCGACCGGGTGCCTGATTTCCTGACGGCCCTAGACCAGATGGATTGGCGGCTGCCGGTCTGAGCTCAATCCTGCAGTGCTGTACGCCTCGCCAGACGCACCACCGTCACGCCCGGGCGCAACTGGCGCAGCGAGGGCATCACCAGCGCGCAATCGTCATAGGGACTGAGGACCGGCTCGCCGGCATTGGTGCCGATGAGCGTGCCCTGGTGAGGCAGCACCTCGAGGTTGCGCCAGGGCTGCGCGAACTGGAAATCGAGGCTGCGCGCCACCACGGCGTCGGTCACCGTCAGGGACCAGCGTGCAGGTTCGGTGTCCAGGCGCCACTGCGGTGGCAGGGCCGTTTCGTCGACACAGCCCGCGCACTGCATCAGGCGGTAGACCGCATCTTCGGCCACATGGCGGCTGTACGGGTCACCGTGGTAGCCGCATTCGATCAGCAGCGACTGGGCCGAGCCCTGCGGCTCACCGAAGGCACCGAAGTCGCGCAGCCGGGTGCCCTCCGCATGCCCGGCGTCGATCACGATATGGCCGCCCAGGCCGAGCCGGCGCGCAAAGGCGACGTTCCGCGGCAGGGTGCCGGTGAGCAGCAACGGGCTGCCCGGCTCGTGCATGGAATGCAGGTCGAGCAAAAGGTCGGCGTCTTCCAGCCAGGGCCGCAACTGGGCGGCGCGGCGCCGCTCCAGGCTGCTGGCCGAGGCCATGCGATCCAGGCTCCACTGCCGATTGAGGTCTTCTTCGACGAAGCGCGAGGCATCGGGCGCGCCCGGGTCGAAGCGGTCGAAGGCGGCCAGGTTGCACAGCAGCAGGGTCAGCTGACCACGGCGCACGCGCAGACCGTGGGCCAACTGCTCCAGCAGGCCGGCCACCGCCCAGGCACCGCACAGCTCGTTGCCGTGGATGAGGGCTGCGACGGCCACCTTGGGGCCCGGTTGCGCCCCCTCGAAGCGCCAGACGCCTTCGGTGCCGGTGTTGCCGGCGCGCCAGCGGGACAGGTCGGGAGCGGGCAGCAGGAACTCGGTCATGGGCATCAGGGCTCGATCTTGGCCACTTCGGCCATGCGCTTGAACTTCGCGGATTCTGCGGTCATGAAGGCGCGCAGGTCCGGCTGGGCGTTCACCACGGTGGATCCGGATGCCTCGAGCTTCTGGCGCAGCGCCGGCGCCTTCAGCGCCTCGTCCAGGGCTGCCTGCAGGGTCTGAACGACTGGCTGGGGCAGACCCGGCGGGCCGACGAGCATGAACCAGGTGCTCACGTCGATGTCCTTCATGGCCGGGTGTTCGGACAGCGCGGGGATGTCGGGGGTGAGGGCCGAGCGCTTCGCCTCCGTGGTGCCGAGGGCCGTCACCTTGCCGGCGCGGATATGCGGCAGCCCCGACGAGAGCACATAGACGCCATATTCAATGGTGTTGCCCAGCAGGTCGGTCGTGAGCGGGGCCACGCCACGGTAGGGCACGTGGACCAGGTCCAGTCCGGCGCGTTCCTTCACCAGTTCACCGGCGAGATGCAGGGAGGTGCCCACGCCCGAGCTGCCGTAGCTGAACTGGCCGGGCTGACGCCTGACTTTCTCGACGAACTCGGCAGTGGTCTTCACCCCGGCCTTCGGCGAGGCCACCAGCACCAGGGGCTGGGAGGCCACCAGGCCGATGGGCGTGAAGTCCTTCAGCCCGTCGTACTTGATCTGCCGGTTGATGTGCTGGTTGATGATCAGCTCATTGTTGGCTCCCACCATCAGCGTGTAGCCATCTGCCGGTGCGGCGATGAGCTTCTGCGCCGCCAGAGCGCCACCGGCACCTCCAAGATTCTCTACCACGACCGTGGTCTTGAGGATGCGGGCCAGCTCGTCGGCCACGGTGCGTCCGGTCAGGTCGGTGCTGCCGCCCGGCGGATAGCCGATCAGCATCGTGATCGGGCGGCTGGGGTAAGGGCCCGACTGGGCCCAGGCGGGGGCGGAAAGCAGCACAGCCGTGGCAGCCAGGGCCTGGAAGGCGCGGCGGGTGAGTTGCATGGGGCGTCTCCTTCTGGTGGGTGGATGACGTCAATGATCGGTTCCGGCCACTTCGCGGATGTGCCGATCCGGCACATTGTCGTGCCTGTTCAGCACACTGCACCTTCACTCGGAAGTCATGTCGGCACTGGCTTCCCAGAGCGCCTCCACCCAGGCAGGCAGCCTTCGGCGTGGACGGTACAGGCGCACTTCCAGACGGATCTCGTCACTGCGGTCCCCCAGCTTGTGTAGCCGGCCGGCACGGCAGTCGGCCGCCACCATGGAGCGGGGCAGCCAGGCGATGCCGAAACCGCGCAGCGCAAACTCGTGGGCGGCATCGGCCGAGTCGCACTCGATGGCCGTGCGCAGCCGAGGCGGCTTGAGCTGGCTGTGCAGGTGGTCTTCCAGGAGCCGCCCCAGCGCCAGGCTGGTGGTGTACGGCAGCCAGGGAGACGGGCAGCGGCGCGACAGCGCATGCAGTGCACGCCCTTGGTCGTCGGGCGCGCTCACGGGCCACAAAGCTTCGTCGGCGAGGCGCAGGTGGGTGAAGCGGCGCGGGTCCAGCCGCAAAGCGAGCACGGGATGGAAGTAGGTGAGCATGAAGTCGGCGGCGCCGTTCTCAAGGAGGCTGGTCGTTTCCTGCACCACCCGGGTCGATACCTGCACCGGGCGCGATCCGATCAAGGGTGCCATGCGTGCGTACCACGTGGCGAACAGGGTGCGGGCAAGGGTGCGTCCCGTGGCAATGCGAAGCGGGAGGTCTTCTGTGTCACCGACAGGCCGCCGGCGTGCGGTCGCCAGGGCGGCAAGCGCCTCACGGGCGGCTTCCAGCATGGCCTGGCCCTCGGGTGTGAAGCGCAAGGTGGTGGCAGCGCGGTCGATCAAGGGCGTGCCCGCCCAGGCCTCGAGGGCACGGATGCGCCGTCCGAAGGCCGGGTGGGTGACGTGTCGTTGCTGGGCGGCTTTGGCCAGGGTACCGGCCTGCGCCAGTGCCAGCAGGTCTTCGAGCCATTTGAGTTGCATGGGACGCTTTCAGAGAGGACACGAAGTAGGGGCGGCTCATTACGACCGGAAACGATTGTGACGTCGCCGGGTCACTCACGCCCTTTTGGATGGGATAACCTCCCATTCATCGCACCATAGAACGGAGTCGTTGGCACCATGAAGCTCTTCTGGACGCATTTTCGAACGGCCTGCGCCGTTCTGTTCGTTGCCGCCTTTGCCGCCGCATGTGGTGGAGGCGGGGGCTCTTCGGCCTCGGGCGAAGGCAGCTTGCGTGTGGCACTGACCGACGCGCCCGCCTGCGGCTATGACGAGGTGAACGTGACCGTGGTGCGGGTGGACGTGCACCGCAGCAGCGATGCCAACGACAACGACGGCGGCTGGCAGAGCCTGGTGCTCGACCCGCCTCGTCGGATCGACCTGCTCACGCTCACCAATGGTGTGCTGGAAGAGCTGGGCACGACGACCCTGCCCGCCGGCACCTACACCCAGTTGCGGCTGGTGCTGGCAGCCAACGGTGCCACCCGCCCGCCGGCCAACTCGGTCGTCCTGACCAGCGGCGGCGAAGTGGCCCTCCAAACACCCAGCGGGCAGCAGACGGGCCTGAAGATCCCGGTGAACATCACCGTGGAGGAGGGCGAGAGGGCCGACGTGGTGCTGGACTTCGATGCCTGCAGGTCGGTGGTGCGGGCAGGGCAGTCCGGTCGCTATCTGCTCAAGCCGGTCCTGAGGGCCTTGCCCCGCATTGACAACGGCGGCCTGGCGGTGGAAGGTCATCTGGCGGGCCTCCCGCCCACCGGCGCGGCCGTCTCGCTGCAGCAGCAAGGTGAAGTCGTGCGTGCCACCGTGACGGATGCACAAGGCCGTTTCCTGCTGTCGCCTGTGCCGGCCGGCAGCTACGACCTGGTGATCGCCGCCGACGGGCGGGTCACGTTGGTCATGACCGGCGTTCCGGTATCGGACACTGCCCGCACGACGATCAACCCGGCCTCTGCGCCGATCGCCCTGACGGCCAGCGCCATGCGCAGGGTTTCGGGCACGGTTGGCCTCAGCGGCTCGTCCGAAGTGCCCGACGGCGCCTTCGTGCGTGCCCTGCAGGCGGTCGGCGGCCGCACCATCGAGTGGAGTGCCCGTCCGGTGGATGCAGACACGGGTGCATACGAGTTCAGCCTGCCGATCGCCGCACCGGCCCACACGGCCTACAGTGCCTCGGCCACGAGCTACACCTTCACCGCAGACACCGCTGCGGCTGCGCGGTACACCTTGCAGGCGCGCGCGCCCGGCAAGGCGGACCAGACGGCACCGGTCGACCTGTCCCTGTCGGAGCAGACCGTGGACTTCAGTTTCGCGCCCTGAACCCCAGGCGTTGACTCCCCTCAGGGCCGTCGCCCGTGCCGGGCCGCGGCCCTGTCTTCATCGGGGCGCATCGTCAGGGCGCCAACATTCGCTCGCGATCGACGGTCCCGCGGTCGTTGATCCGGACCTCGACACGCTCTGCGTATGCATTGATGGCGATCGCGTCCACGTAGCGCCGACCCCGGTGCACGATGGCAACGTCGCGGTACTTCAGCGCCACGAGCAGCTCGCGCACCTGCATGTCTGTCAGGCTGTGTCGATCGCTTTCATGCGCTCGCTCATATTTCAGCAGCCGGGCCAAGCGGTCGTATTCCACCTCGATACGGCTACCATCGCCCGCCTTGCCTTCGACGCTGATTTCTCCACGCGGCTTGATCGACACTTCGGTAATGACCTTCAGTTGAGCGAGTTCGCGCGCACGATGCAGCGAAGGTGGCAGCACGGCCTGCGCCGCGGTTGGAGGCACCGCCTCGCCTTGCACTTCGATGAGCCGTGTTGCTCGCACCTTGGCGCGTATCCAGCGGCCATCGCCCAAGCGCAGGTAATGATGCTCCTCGGCGCCATGACGGCCTGACTCTCGCCGCACGTGGTGCTGCTGCACGCCCAGGCCTTTCAGCTCGGGCGGCAGCGCGGCCGCGGGCGCGCCCGCACCTGAGGCTGGAGCGGCGGCAAATACCACAGGCGGTGGCGCGAGCATCGCGCCAGGTGGCGGCCCGGGTGCCGCCATCTGGGCTCTGGCCGTCGGGGCGATCAGAGCACCGCCCACGGCCACCATGACCAAGATGCGCTTCACTCGAAACTCCTTTTCGGGATGCGGACCGTCCAGCCGCAACCGGTCTGCATGGCCTTGGCGGGGCGGCGAACGACGCTCAGCGAGCACCTGGGTACAGCACAACAGGTGCACTGCCACGAACGGCGATCTGTACAGCCTCGATGGCCAATCCTTGCGGGCCTCGGCGGCCGTAGCCTTCGACCTGCAGTGGCGTGCCGGGTTGCAAGGACGAACCCAGCATCCACGCCGCATGCTTGGGCAGATGCACCTGCTGGCCCGCATCGAGCACCAGCCGTTGGGGTTCGCCACGTCGCCCAGCGATGACGTGCTGCAATGTGCCGCTGATCTGCAAAGGCTGCAAGGGGCCGATGCGCATCGAGGCAGGCATCTGCGGCCAGGGCCGTTCGGTGCGCACCAGGGTACGGTCTGCGGACGTGATGGACCAGGCCTTGAACTGCCCACGCTTGTGCCAGTGGCCGGCGAGCCGGACCGCCATGCCGGGCTTGACCAATGCGGCCAGTTCCTCACCTTGATGCTTGGGCCATTTCACCACCATGCCGTTGGCCAGCAACAACCCCTCGACCTCAGCGTGCGGGCTGAGCAGCAAGCTGCTGACCGTGGCTTCGATCGAAGGATAGCCCCACGCGCCCTGGGTCATGCCATGGCGGGCCGCCGCGCTCCCGATGGCTCCCATGGCCGGCGAGTGGTGGCCCGAGGGACCGGCGGCCCCGACCCCGGCGGCATTCGGTTCCGGCGGTTGAGCCGCCGCGGACGAGACCACGAACACGGCGCTGCAGGCAAAGATGGCAAGCAAAGTCTTCATCGCAATACTCCTTTCTTCGTGACGAAGTGCCGCCACGATGCCAGCGCCCGGCACAACCCAAGCGCAACATGCCGTTTGGTTTTCGTTGCGTTTGCAGTAGTACGCTTGCGAGGTGTTGCGCCATGCTTATTTGCTGATGTTTCTTGTGACAGGCCATGCCGCGGCCGATGCTGCGCTTGACGCTGCGCCACTGGATCCGGCCACTGCGATAGCCTGTGTGGCGGGCCGCTACCGCGGGCAGGCTCTTCGCGTCGAAAGCACCGACCGCGGCCTCGTACAGGAGATCCGATGGCGCACACCGGCAGGCAATGTCCTGCGCATACGGCTGACCGGCCCGGGGTGCCGCTTTCTCGAGGTGCATGGCGTGGGCCAAACAGACGCGCGTATTCTTCCGGGAGCTCGCTCGTGAAAGTGCTGGTGGCCGAGGACGATCGCGAACTGGCTGCCCAGATCGCTTCGGCGCTATCCGATGCGGGCCATGCAGTGCTGATCGCCCACGAAGGACGGGAAGCTGAGTTCCTGGGTGCCACGAGCACTGTCGGCGTGGCGGTGCTGGACCTGGGTTTGCCAGGCTTGGACGGTGTCGAAGTGCTCAGAAGCTGGCGTACTGCGGGGCTGACTTTTCCCGTGTTGATCCTGACCGCACGCGATGCCTGGGCCGACAAGGTTGCAGGCTTTCGTGCAGGCGCCGACGACTATGTGCTCAAACCGTTTCGTATGCAGGAACTGGTGCTGCGTCTGGCCGCGCTGATCCGCCGTGCTGCGGGCCATGCTGCGGCCGAGGTGGCGGCCGGCGCACTCGTGCTCGACACGTCCACCGGCCAGATCACGCTCGAAGGCCTGCCGATCCCCCTGACGGATTTCGAGGCCCGATTGCTGCGTCACCTGATGCTGAACAAGGGCAGGGTGGTCGCTCGCGCCGAGCTGGCCGAGCATGTGTACGACGGGGACAGCGAGCGCGACTTTCGCTCGCTCGAGGTGCTGATCGGTCGCATCCGGCGAAAAATCGGTGAAAGTCGGATCGAAACGCACCGGGGGGTCGGGTACCGGCTCTTGCCCGACGATCCGTCATGAGAACACGGTCGATTCACGCCCGCCTCATGGCCTGGGGAGCCGGCTTGACGGCAGCCGCTTTGCTGGCGGCCTGGGCGGGAATTTCGACCTTGCTGCAAGGGTTTGTGGAGCACCGGCTCGATGCCGAACTGGCGGCAGCCGCGCGGGCTGTGATGGCGGATTCCGAGTGGAGCGATTTGGAAGCCGGCAGCTTGACCGTCCATCCCGGCCCCTCGGATCCCCGCTTCGAAGCCCCATACTCGGGTTGGTATTGGCAGGTGACCGACGGCACCGCGGTGCTTGCGCGGTCGTCATCGCTGTTGGGTGCCGAGCTGTCGGCGCCGGGGCGGCAAGGGCCCGGCGGCGAGGTGTTGCGCGCACATGAGGAAACCTACACCGCACCGGGCGATGCCAGACCACTGCGCGTGACGGTGACATTGCCCAACGACGAAGTCCAGGCCGAGCTCTCCGCGATCCGCATGCCGCTGATGGTGTCGCTTTGGGTGCTCGGCAGTGCGATCCTGGCCGCGCTGTTGCTGGCCGTGCGCGTGGGACTGCGAGATCTGCGTGAATTCGCTGCAGGCCTTGCTGCCTTGCGTGAAGGCCGCAGCTCTGGCTTGCCTTCGACCCAAGTCGCCGAACTTCGCCCCTTGGCTGTCGAACTGCAGCGACTGCTGGACGTCAACGCCGAGCAGGCCGCACGAGCCAAGGCGCAAGCCGCCGACCTGGCGCATGCGCTCAAGACCCCACTGGCCGTGCTGGCCAACCGGGCCAGTGCCGAGGACGCTGCGCTGATCGCACGCATGGATGCGATGATCCGATGGCATTTGCGCCGCGCCCAAGCAACCAACGCTGGTCTGAACCCCGCCGCCCGCACTGCGCTCGGGCCGGTTCTGGAAGATCTGGCACTGGTCTTGCGCGCGCAAGCGGCACGGCATACGAAGACACTGACCATCGAAGCGGACGATGCCTTGATCTTTCGTGGTGAGTCCGAGGACCTGGCAGAAATCCTGAGCGCACTGGCCGAAAATGCGCTGCACTGGGCCCGTGCGCATGTTCGCATCACAGCGCGCGAACGACACGCGCGACTCGTCATCGAAGTCGCCGATGACGGGCCCGGCATCCCGCCCGAGCAAAGAGAACACCTCCTGGGCCGCGGTGCCCGTCTGGATCAATCCGGTACCGGTCATGGACTCGGCCTGGCCATCGCGGCCGATCGCATTCGAGCATACGCAGGCACGCTCACGCTCGACACCGCGCCAGAAGGCGGCCTGCTGGCCCGGGTGGAGCTGCCTGCAGCGCCGTCGCAAACTCGGCGACCGACGGTGCGCAGCTCCTCGGACCCCACCCCCTAGGATCGCCATGCTCTAGATTGTTGATAATGTATATTATGTCAAATTTATGATGCGCAGAAGGAGTGGGCGGCCGCGAGGTCGCGGCTCAACGTCGCTGCTGTCGAGCCTTCCACCGCTCGACCGCTTCCAAGGTGCCGTCCACATGCCCCTCTGGATTGGCGTGGTGGTGAACGTGAATGATGCGGCCTTCGGGGCTGATGACATACGAGATGCGATCGGCCATGTCCGGGCGTGAGGCGATCTGGGCTTTGTAGGCCCGTATGATGCGCCCGTCGGGGTCGGCGCCCACGGCGAACCGATCGCGACAGGCCTCGACGGAGAACCGCTTGAGCGTGTCGATGTCATCGCTGGACACCCCGATCACCGTGGCGCCCAAAGCGGCAAAGCGCTCACTGGCCTGGGCGAACAACTGGGCCTCATACGTACAGCCTGCCGTGAAGGCTTTCGGGTAGAAGTACAGGACCACGGGTCCTTTGGCCAAGGTCTGCGAGAGGTCGAATCGAAACTCCCGCCCCCCGAGGGCGGCTTGCAAAGTGAACACGGGTGCCGGCTCGCCCGGTTTGAGCTGGGCATGGGCCGTGGTCAGGGCCGAGGCCAAGACGCCCAAGACGAACATCCTTCGATCGACGGTGGCTGCACGCAGCATAGCGGCCTCTGTGAAAATGCAGTCATGGGCCATCATGCCAGCGACACGGGGCTCCGTTTCACGGGCATGGTTTTTCAAAGAATCTCCCCGTCTTGTCTTTCATGAGCGCTGCCTTGACCTCTTTGCTGGCTTTCGGTGCCGCCGCTGCGCTGCTGACGATCACCCCGGGTCTGGACACCGCTTTGGTGCTGCGCACGGCCGCCGTGGAAGGCCCGCGGCCGGCCTGGCGCGCGGCCCTGGGCATCGTGTGCGGCGTGCTGGCCTGGGGCCTGATCGTCGCCGCAGGCTTGGGCGCGTTGCTGGCGCTTTCGACGCTGGCCTACACCCTCTTGCAGTTCGCCGGGGCCGGGTATTTGTGCTACCTGGGGGGACGCATGCTGTGGACGGCGCTGAAGGCCCAGCCGGCTGCGCCTGGCGGCCTGCCGCAGGGGGCCAACGCGGGCGGCTCGGACTGGTTCGTGCGGGGGCTGCTCACGAATCTGCTGAACCCCAAGGTGGGGGTGTTCTATGTGAGCTTGTTGCCGCAGTTCGTGCCGCCCGGGGCCGATGTGTTCGTGTTCAGTGTCTTGCTCGCCGGCGTGCACGCGCTGATGGGCTTGCTGTGGTTTGCCGTGCTCATCGCCCTCACTGGGCCTTTGGCGCAGTGGCTGCGCCGCCCTCCGGTCGTGCGCGCGCTCAATGGGGTGACCGGTGCCGCCCTGCTGCTGTTTGGGCTGCGCTTGGCCCTGGCCCCGAGGCCGAGCCACTGAGGCTGCTCGCCGCTGCGGCTCAGCGGCGACGCTCGGCCACCGAGGTCTGCCGCATCAAACCTTCTTGCGCCACCGAGGCGATCAAGCGGCCATCTTGGGTGTAGATCTGCCCCCGGCTGAAGCCACGCGCCGCACCGGCCCACGGCGATTCGGTGATGTAGAGCAGCCATTCGTCCATGCGAAAGTCCCCATGGAACCACATGGCATGGTCGAGGCTGACCACCTGGACGTGGCCTTGGTAGAAGCTCAAGCCGTGAGGCATGAGCGCCGGGCGCAGCAGGCCGAAGTCCGACGAGTACGCCAGCATGGCCTGGTGCAGCACCGGATCATCCGGCAACCGGTCGGCCGCGCGCAGCCATGCATCGTGTCGCGGCGGTGCGGGTGGTGGATCGAATGCATCCAGCGGCGCAACAGGCCGGATCTCGATGGCGGTTTCGGCATGCAGCACGCCACGCAGCGACTCGGGCACTTTGTGCAGCCAAGCCTGGCGCAACTGCCATTCACTGACCAGGCCTTCAGGGCCGGGCACGTGTGGCATGACGCTGGCGTGGTGGGCACCCTCCTCCCTCACATGGAAGGACGCCGCGAAGTTGAAGATGGGCTGCCCGTGCTGGATGGCGACCACACGCCGTGTGGTGAAGCTGCCGCCGTCGCGGATGCGCTCGACGTCGTACACGATGCGGGCGTTCTTGTCCCCCGGCCGAAGGAAGTAAGCGTGCAAGGAGTGCACGCGGCGCGAAGGATCGACCGTGCGGGCGGCGGCCATCAAGGCCTGGCCCAGCACCTGGCCGCCGAAGACACGTGGGCTGCCGATGTCGCCGCTGACGCCGCGAAAGAGGTTGAGCTCGAGCTGCTCGACCTGCAGCAGCTCGACGAGTTCCTGGACGACGGGTTTCATGCCGGGATGATGGCATGGCAGCGCATCACGCGCTATCCATTTCGCGTCAGCAACTGCGCAAGCCCAGCTTGGCGAACAGGCGCTGGTCGCGCTCCCAGTCCGGGTTGCCGGTGGTGAGCAGCTTGTCGCCATAGAAGATGGAATTGGCCCCGGCGAGGAAGCACAGGGCCTGCACGGCTTCGCTCATCTGCTGGCGGCCGGCCGACAGGCGCACCCGGGCGGTGGGCATGGTGATGCGCGCCACCGCGATGGTGCGCACGAACTCCAGCGGGTCGAGCGGGTCCAGGCCATGCAGCGGCGTGCCCTCCACCTGCACCAGATGGTTGATCGGCACCGATTCGGGGTAGGGGTCCATGTTGGCGAGCTGGGCGATCAGCCCGGCGCGCTCCTCGCGCGACTCGCCCATGCCCACGATGCCACCGCTGCACACGTGCATGCCGGCGGCACGCACACGCTCCAGGGTGTCGAGGCGGTCCTGGTAGTCGCGCGTGCTGATGATGCGGCCATAGGCCTCAGGGGCGGTGTCGAGGTTGTGGTTGTAGTAGTCCAGACCCGCCGCCTTGAGCGTGCGCGCCTGGCTGTCGGTGAGCATGCCCAGGGTGCAGCAGGCCTCCAGGCCCAGGTCCTTCACGGTGCGCACCAGCTCGGCCACTTTTTCGATGTCTCGGTCTTTGGGCGCACGCCACGCTGCTCCCATGCAGAAACGGCTGGCGCCCTGCTCCTTCGCAGCCGCCGCGGCACGGCGCACCTCGTCCACATCGAGCAGCTTGCCGGCTTGCACGCCGGTGTCGTAGTGCACCGACTGGGGACAGTAGCTGCAGTCCTCGGGGCAACCGCCGGTCTTGATCGACAGCAACGTGGAGCGTTGCACCTCGTTGGCATCGAAGTGCTGGCGGTGCACCTGCTGGGCCCGGTACAGCAGATCGTTGAAGGGCAGCTCGAACAGGGCCAGCACGGCCTGACGGGGCCAGCGTGGCGCGTGCGGCTCGGCCGGCGTGCCGGGGCGGACCCAATGGACGGGCTGGGGCGAGACGGTGGCTTCGGTCATCGTTCGAGGGAGTGTGGGTCGGCGAAAGCCTGCAGTGTATCGCCCGGCATGAGCGGGACCGGGCCGGGCAGACTGGGACGGGCGCGGGACGGCGCCGGTCGGCGCGGGCCCCAGGCGCCCTCCATGATGGCGGCGTGCAGGCGCTGCAAGGTCGCCGGCAGGTCGGACGCCTGCCCGAGGCCGCGCAGCACCGCCACGCCGGCGGCACCGCAGCGCGCGGCTTCGCGGGAGCGGGTCTCGTCCATCCCGGCAATGGCCACCACCGGACAATCGAGCAACTGGCACCAGTAGGCCAGGTTGTCCTCGCCCTGTGGAATCCAGGGCATCTCCTTGGTCGTGGTGGGATGGATGGGCCCGCAGGCGATGTAGCTCGGCCGCAATGCCAGGGCGCGGCAGACCTCCCAATGGCTATGGGTGCTCAGCCCCAGGCGCACTCCGGCACGGCGCAGGGCGCTTAAGGCCTGTGCGTCCAGCGCCAGCAGATCCTCCTGCCCCAGATGCACGCCATAGGCGCCCTCCTCCAGAGCCAGCGCCCAGTGGTCGTTGATGAAGAGCTGGGCACCCACCGCCCGCGCCGCGCGTACGCTGCGCCGCACGGCTTCGCGCAGAGTCGCTGCGCAGGCCCCTTTGATGCGCAGTTGCACGGTCCGCGCCCCGGCGGCCAGCAGGCGTTCCACCCCCTCGGCGCTGTCCACGATGGCATACAAGCCCAGGGCCGGCCGTTCCAGCGGCGCAAAGCCCGGCGTCTCGTCCACTGCCCAGTTCGGAGGCCGCAACCGAGGCAGGTTCTCCAGTCGCCGGGCGAAGCCGGAGCCCGGGCGTACCGGGCCGGCCCCCTGCCCCGCCGGATGGCTGCGACGCAGGGCCTCGGCCGTGGCCATCTTGGCCAGCACCAGGGCATCGGCCTCGCAATGGCCCCAGGCCAGCGCCGCTGCGGCCGAGGCCGCAAACACGCAGCCGCTGCCATGGTGGTGGGCGGTGGCCAGGCGCGGCAGGTCCAGCCAGCCCTCGGCCTGGGGCGTGGCGATCCAGTCGCGGGCGAGCAGGCCGCCCGCGTCACCGCCGGTGATGGCCACCGCCTGCGCGCCCTGCGCTCTCAGGGCCTGCGCGGCTTGCCCCAGATCGGCCTGGCCGAGCCGCTCCCGACCGAGCAGCCAGGCCGCTTCGTCCCGGTTGGGTGTGATCAGGGTCGCGCGTGGCAACAGCTCATCGACAAACACCTGGCGCAGGGCATCATCGGCAAAACAGGCCCCGGTGGTCGACGCGCGTACCGGATCGAACACCAGGGCCACCGGGTGACGCGAGCGCAGGCGGTCCACCCAGCGGGCCACGCACCGCGCGTTGTCGACGCTGCCCAGCAGGCCGAGCTTGATCGCCCGGGGCGGCAGATCCTGCGCCAGCGCGGCCAACTGGGCTTCGAGCACCTCGGTCTCCAACACGTCGATGCGGCACACCGAGCGCGAGTGCTGGGCCGTGATGGCGGCCACGGCGGTGCAGCCATGCACGTCGAAGGCGTCGAAGGCCTTAAGGTCGGCCTGCAGGCCCGCCCCGCCGCCGGAATCGGAGCCGGCGATGCTCCAGACGATGGGCGGCGTCACAGGTCGAAGGGCCGACCGGCCACGGGGGTGGAAGCCACGGCCATGTCTTGCTGCGCCATCAGGCCGCTGCACCAGCCCCGGCGCCCTGCGTCGATCGCGTGACGAAAAGCGGTGGCCATGCCCACCGGATCGTGGGCATGGGCCACCGCGGAATTGAGCAGCACGGCATCGAAGCCCAGCTCCATCGCCTGTGCGGCATGCGAGGGCGCCCCGATGCCGGCATCGACGATGAGCGTGGCCTCCGGCAGCCGCGAGCGCAGCGTGCGCAGGGCCCAGGGGTTGAGCAGGCCCTGGCCCGACCCGATGGGAGCCCCCCAGGGCATGAGGATGCGGCAGCCCACATCGAGCAGGCGCTGGCAGGTCACCAGATCGTCGGTGCAGTAGGGGAAGACTTCGAAACCGTCTTTCACGAGCTGCTGCGCGGCCTGCACCAGTTCGAAGGGATCGGGCTGCAGGGTGTGCTCGTCGCCCACCACTTCGAGCTTGATCCAGTGGGTTTGCAGCAGCTCGCGCGCCATGTGGGCCAGGGTGATGGCCTCGCGGGCGCTGCGGCAGCCGGCGGTGTTGGGCAGCAGGCGCGCGCCGCTTTCGCGCACGATGTCGATGAAGCCGTTGTCCCCGGCGCCGGCGGCGAGCTGGCGCTTCAGGCCCAGAGTCACCACCTCGGCGCCCGAGGCGGCGATGGCCTCGCGCAGCACCTGGGGCGAGGGATAGCCGGCCGTGCCGAGCAGGAAGCGGCTGCGCAGGCGCACACCGGCCAGGAGGAAGTCGTCTGCAGACATCTCTAACCTCCGACGATGGGTTGGAAACAGGTCACGTGATCACCGTCGCGCAGCACGCGGCCGGCCCGGTCGTTTCGCGGCACGAAGTCGCCGTTGAGCGCGGTGGCCACGCTGTGCGATGCCAGGCCGAGCGATATCAGCAGCTGCTCAAGCGTGGTGCCCGCCGCGACCTGGTGGATTTCGCCATTGACCCGGACCCGGCAATCCGAAGAGGGGGTATCGGTTGGCATCATGCGAGATCCGCCTCGGTGTGCGGCGCCATCGCCGCCAGGGCCTGCTCGACGAGCGCGGGCGCCAGCAGCCAACCGTGGCGAAACAGCCCGTTGATGCGCGTGAGCCCCGGCATCACGTCCAGGCGAGGCAGGTTGTCGGGCAGTGCGGGGCGCAGGTTGACCTCGCTGTGCACGATGCGCGCCTCGGCCAATTCGGGCAGCACGCTGTGGGCCGCCGACAGCAGGGCCAGGGTGCTGCGCACGGACACCGGCGAGCGATCTTCCGACTCGATCTCGCTCGCACCCACCACGATCAGATCGCCGGGGCGCGGCACCAGATAGACCCGCCAGCGCGGATGCAGCAGCCGCAAGGGGCGATGCAGCACCACACCCGGTGCGTGCAGCCAGAAGATCTCGCCGCGTACGCCGCGTACAGGCAGCTCGGGGCGCGCGCCGAGCCCGCGCACGTCGAAGACCCAGTCGTAGGGCTGCCCGTCGATGCGTCCGGGCTCAATGCCGTGCACCGCCTCGCCCCAGCACCACTGAACACCCCGCTCACCGGCCCCTGCGGCCAGCGCCTGCATGGCCTGCACGGTGTGGATGCGCCCTTCTTCGTGCAGCAGCCAGGCATGGGCGGGCCCGTGCACGGCGGGTTCGAGCTCCCGCAAGCGTTCGGGTGTCAGCGGTTCGGGCCGCCGGCCTGCGGGTGCCTTGGCCGTCAGCAGATCCACCAGACGCCGCGCTGCGCCGAGGTCGCTGCCGTGGGCCAGCAGCAGACTGCCGTCGATGCGCAGATCCACGGGCATGGGCAGCTCCGCCACGATGCGCGGCCACAGCGCCAGCGAGCGCAGGCCCAGCCGCGCCAACTCGGTGTTGGCGCATTCGAGTTCCGCCAGGGGGCTCAGCATCCCGGCTGCCGTCCAGCCCGCCGCACCCCGTGCCTGCGGCCCCTCGGCGGGGTCGAAGACGGTGACGCGGTGCCCGGCGCCCGACAACTGCCACGCCAGCAACCGCCCCAGCAGGCCGGCACCGGCAATGCCGATGGACATTGCCGCCATGGCTCAGCCCTGTGGATGCAGCGGGACGTAGAGCTCGCCGCCGGCTCGGCGGAACTCCTCGGACTTCGCCGCCAAGCCTTCAGCCAAGGCCTGATCCTCCGCGACCCCTTGCTTCGCGGCGAATTCGCGCACCTCCTGGGTGATTCTCATCGAGCAGAACTTGGGGCCGCACATCGAGCAGAAGTGCGCCACCTTGGCACTGTCTTTCGGCAGGGTTTCGTCGTGGAACTCACGAGCGGTGTCCGGGTCCAGGCCCAGGTTGAACTGGTCGGTCCAGCGGAACTCGAAGCGCGCCTTCGACAGTGCATCGTCGCGCGCCCGGGCCCCGGGGTGCCCCTTGGCGATGTCGGCGGCATGGGCGGCGATCTTGTAGGCGATCAGGCCCTGCTTCACATCGTCGCGGTCAGGCAGGCCCAGGTGCTCCTTGGGCGTGACGTAGCACAGCATGGCCGTGCCGAACCAGCCGATCATGGCCGCACCGATGGCCGAAGCGATGTGGTCGTAGCCCGGCGCGACGTCGATGGTGAGCGGCCCCAGGGTGTAGAACGGCGCTTCGTGGCAGTGCCTGAGCTGCTCTTCCATGTTGGCCTGGATCAGGTGCAGGGGCACATGGCCGGGGCCTTCGATCATGGTCTGCACGTCGTGCTTCCAGGCGATCTGCGTGAGCTCGCCCAGCGTGCGCAGTTCGGCAAACTGCGCTTCGTCGTTGGCATCGGCCAGCGAGCCCGGGCGCAGGCCGTCGCCTAGCGAGAAGCTCACGTCGTAAGCCTTCATGATCTCGCAGATCTCTTCGAAGTGCGTGTAGAGGAAGTTTTCGCGGTGATGGGCCATGCACCACTTGGCCAGGATGGAGCCGCCGCGCGAGACGATGCCGGTGCGCCGCCGCGCCGTGAGCGGGATGTAGGCCAGCCGCACGCCGGCGTGGATGGTGAAGTAGTCCACGCCCTGCTCGGCCTGCTCGATCAGGGTGTCGCGGAAGATGGACCAGGTGAGGTCCTCGGCCACCCCGCCCACCTTCTCCAGCGCCTGGTAGATGGGCACGGTGCCGATGGGTACCGGTGAATTGCGCAAGATCCAGTCGCGGGTGGTGTGGATGTTGCGACCTGTGGACAGGTCCATCACGGTGTCCGCTCCCCAGCGGATGGACCATACCAGCTTCTCCACCTCTTCCTCGATGCCGGAGGTGACGGCCGAGTTGCCGATGTTGGCGTTGACCTTGACGAGGAAGTTGCGCCCGATGGCCATGGGCTCGAGCTCGGGGTGGTTGATGTTGGCCGGGATGATCGCGCGGCCGCGCGCCACTTCGTCCCGCACGAACTCAGGCGTGATCACCTCCGGCAGTCGCGCCCCGAGCGGCTGGCCCCGCAGGCGGGCCTCGCGCTCGGCATCGGCCAGGTGCTCGCGCATCCACTCACGCCGGCCGTTCTCGCGGATCGCGACGAATTCCATCTCGGGCGTGACGATGCCGCGCCGTGCATAGTGCATCTGCGTGACGTTACCCCCCGCGCGCGCGCGGCGGGGCTGGCGCTGCAAGCCGGCGGCCTGGGCGCGCAAGGCTTTCAAGCGCTCGTGAGCCTCGTCGCGCAGGCCGTCATCCACGGCCTGGGCGGTGCGGCCCTCATAGACCTGCGTATCGCCGCGCGCCTCGATCCAGGGTTGACGCAGGGCCGGTAGGCCGCGGCGCACGTCAATGACGGTCTGCGGATCGGTGTAAGGGCCCGAGGTGTCGTAGAGCGTGACCGTCTCGCCGTTGGTGAGCCGCACCTCGCGCATGGGCACCCGCACGCCGGGATGCAGCGCGCCCGGCATCCAGACCTTGCGGGATGCGGGAAACGGCTCGCGGGCCTGGGCGAGCAACTGCGAAAACTTGTCGGGGGCGTTCATCGAGGGGCTCCTTTCCGGTTCATGGGTGCTCCGGAAAGTGCCCCTGGGAGGAGGCCCGGACCCGCCTGGGCCAGGACACGAGGGACAGATTCAGCTCTTCTTCCGCCGGTATTAACCGGATCAAGTTCATCGGGTTTGGCGTTTCACGCCATCTCAGCACACGGTGCACCCCGGAGCGCGTTGCAGTTTAGGACCCGGCAGCCTCCCGCGTCAAGGCAATGGCGCCCCGTGGCTGGCTATAGTGGCCGCCACCGACATCCCGGACTTCCTGCCGCCGACCATGCGACTGCCGCTTGCGAGCAAGTTGTCGTTCCGCCAGTTGCTGCTGGTGGCCTTCCTGCTGATCACCGCGCTGCTCGGCGCGGTGTTGCTGCGTGGCCTGTACACGCTGGAGGAACTGGTCAACCAGACCCAGGCCGGTGCCCAGCGCGCCGTCGTGCTCAGCACCGAGACCCAGGCCCTGGGCGAGCGCCTGGCCGCGATGGAACGCTCGGCCCGCCAGTTCCTGGTGCTCGACGATCCGGCGCTGCTCGAGCGCTTCGAGCAGGCTGCGGCCGAGGCCGAGGCGGGCCTCGCACGCCTGGACGAGGAATTGGGCGCCCCCCAGGTGCCGGCGTGGCCGCAAGCCGTGGCCCGGGTGCGGCAGGCCTTGCAGGGGCCGCGGGACATGCTGGCGCTGCGTGAACGCACTGTGGGCGAGGCCTTCGCCGAACTGGCCGACCTGCACACGGCACGCGCCATCCAGGTGCGTGCCGCCAACGAGGCCCACAACCGTGCCGTCCAGGAGGCCCTGGACGGCAGCCGCGCCCTGCTGGCGCGCCAGGTGCTCGCCGCCATCGTGCTGGCCGTGGGGCTGGCGCTGGTGTTCGGCTTGTGGCTGGCCCGGCCGCTCAAGCGCCTGGAACGCGCGATCGTCCAGCTGGGGGAAAACCGGCTGGACGAGCCCATCGAGATCCGTGGCCCGGCCGACGTGCGCGAGGTCGGCCGCCGCCTGGACTGGCTGCGTCTGCGGCTGGCCGAACTCGACGCCGACAAGGCACGCTTCCTGCGGCAGGTGTCGCATGAACTGAAGACGCCGCTGGCGGCGATGCGCGAGGGCGTCTCCCTCATCGAGGACGGCGTGACCGGCGCGCTGACCGACAGCCAGCGCGAGGTGGTGGCGATCCTGCGCCAGAACACCCTGATGCTGCAGCAGCAGATCGAAGACCTGCTGCGCTTCAACGCCGCCGCGTTCGAGGCCCGGCGACTGCAACGCGAACCCACCGACCTGCGCGAACTGCTGCAGGCCCGCATCGAGGAGCAGCGCCTGCAGTGGCAGGCCCGACAGTTGCACATCGAGCTGTCAGGGCAGGTCCCGCCTGTGGCGGTGGACCGCGACAAGCTGGGCACGGCGTTTCGTAACCTTTTGTCCAACGCCATACGCTACAGCCCCGTCGGCGCTACGATTCGCATCTTGCTGGCGCAAGACGGCGACCGCATCTGCCTCGACATCCTCGACGAAGGCCCCGGCATCCGCGAGAGCGACCGCGCCAGGGTCTTCGAGCCCTTTTACCGCGGCGAGATCCAGCCCGCCGGCGCCGCCCGTGGCACCGGCATCGGCCTGTCGATCGTGCAGGAGTACGTGGCCGCCCATGGCGGGCGGGTCGAGGTCCTGCCCAATGCGCCTGGCGCCCACTTCCGCATCGAACTCATCCATGCTCCCTGAACGGCTTCGGACCCTGCCCGCATTCGTCGGTGTGCTCATGGCGGCCTGCGCGCCCCTGCCCCAGGTGACCGAGGTCCGCACGGTGTCGGTGCCCCTGCGCGTCGAAGTGCCCGTGGCCGTGCCGGTCGTCGAGCCGGCCGATGCCGTGGCGCGACGCTTCGCGGCTCATCATGACCGTGTGCGCCTGCTCTCGCCGGCCGAACTGCAGCAGGAGATCGCCCGCATCGGCGATCCTGCCGCCTCGCCGGCGGCCACAGTGGAACTGGCGCTGGCGCTGGGATACACCCGGCAGCCGGCGGATCTGGCGCGGGCCATCGGTCTGCTCGATGCCCTGCTGCGCTCGGCGGCTCCCGAGGCCGCACCGTGGCTGCCATGGGCCCGCCTGCTGCGCTCGCGTTACGCCGAGCAGCGCCGAGCCGAGGAAGCGGCTGAACGCCAGGCCCAGCAGTTGCGCGACACCCAGCGCCGGCTCGAGCAGGCCCAGCAGCAGCTCGAAGCCCTGAAGGCCATCGAGCGCAGCCTCACCCAGCGCCCCCCGATGACCACCCCGGGCGGTGCGGAGACGCGCCCGTCGCCCTGAGAGCGCCGCCATGAGCCGGATTCTGCTCGTCGACGACGATCCCGACCTGTTGCGGCTGCTGTCGATGCGGCTGACGGCCGCCGGCTACCATGTGCAGGGGGTGGACAGCGCCGAAGCCGCGCTGGCCCAGCTGGCCATCGAGCGGCCCGACCTCGTGCTCAGCGACGTGCAACTGCCCGGCATGGACGGCCTGGCCCTGTTCGATGCCATCCGCGCACGCCATCCGGCGCTGCCGGTCATCCTGCTCACCGCCCACGGCACCATCCCCGATGCGGTCGAGGCCACGGCACGCGGGGTCTTCACCTACCTCACCAAGCCCTTCGACGGCAAGGTGCTGCTCGACCGTATCGCCCAGGCCCTGGCCCTGGCCGCTCCGGACCCGCGCGACCAGACCGCCCGCGAGCCCTGGCGCGAGGCGATCGTGAGCCGCTCTCCCTTGATGGCCGATCTGCTGTCCGAAGCCAAGCTCGTCGCGGCCTCGGACGCCAGCGTACTGATCCGCGGCCCCAGCGGCTCGGGCAAGGAGCTGCTGGCCCAGGCCATCCACAAGGCCAGCGCCCGGGCCGGCCGGCCGTTCATCGCGGTCAATTGCGGCGCGATCCCTGAAGCGCTGCTCGAATCCGAGCTCTTCGGCCATGTCAAAGGCGCCTTCACCGGCGCGGTGAACCACCACCGCGGGCTCTTCCAGGCCGCCGACGGCGGCACGCTCTTCCTCGACGAGATCGGCGACATGCCGCCGGCCCTGCAGGTGAAGCTGCTGCGCGTACTGCAAGAGCGCAGCGTGCGACCGGTCGGCGCCAGCCAGGCGGTCCCGGTGGACGTGCGCATCGTCTCGGCCACGCACCGCGATCTCGATGCCGCGCTGCTGGAGGGGCAGTTCCGCGAGGACCTCTATTACCGGCTCAACGTCGTCACCCTCACCCTGCCGCCGCTGGCCGAGCGCCGCGAGGACATCCCGCTGCTGGCGCAGCACTTCGTCGAGCGCCTGGCCCGCAAATACGGCAAACAGATCAACGGCTTCGCGCCCGAGGCCCTGAAAGCCCTGGCCACCGCCCCGTGGCCTGGCAATGTGCGCCAGTTGCTCAACGTGGTCGAGCAGGTCTGCGCGCTGTCGACCACCCCGCTCATCCCCCTGAGCCTGGTGCAGCGGGCCCTGCGCGTGCCCACGGTGGAGGTGCTCGGCTATGCCGAGGCGCGGCGTCGCTTCGAGCGCGACTACCTGGTGGGCCTGCTCAAGCTCACCGACGGTCACGTCGCCGATGCCGCGCGCCTGGCCGAACGCAACCGCACCGAGTTCTACCGCTTGCTCCGCAAGCACGGTCTGACGCCAGAGCTGTTCCGCAACGACGCGCCTGTCGCCACCGAGCGACAGGAAAAATCTCCCGACTGACAGGCACTTGGCCGATGCATCGGCAAATGCGTCGCCAGATGGCGACGCCGGCCCGGCGTTTGCCCCGGTTGTCGCCCTCTCAACATCAAGTATCACTTGAGTTTATTGATATATCTATCTGTCAAATCACGTTTTTCTTCAATTGGCACATGGTTTGCATGACAGGGGCGACCGCCCGCAGCTTCGCGGGCTCCATGCGGAGTCTTCATGCCCATGCTGGATCCTTCCACCTTGGACACGGTCCTGCCCGTCACCCCTGAGGCCCCACGCGCTGCCACCGCCCCGCCGCTGGTGCGGGGCCACATGCCGGCCCGTCCCTGGCTGGGCCTGCGCGCCGGGCTGTCGCAGGCCTTGCGGCTGCTGTGGCGAAGGGGCTCGCCGGCGGCGGCTGCGCAGCCGTCCGCCCCCTGGGAACATGCCGCGGCGCGGCGCCGTCGCATCTTTCTCTGCAGCGTCCTGACCCTGACCGTCCTGGCCACGGGGTGGCTGGCCCTGGAACTCCCGACGGCGCCCGACACCGCGACGCAGGCGGTGCAAATCTTGCAGCTGAGCCTGTTTGCGCTGCTCTTCGCCTGGGTCTGCGCGGGCTTTGCCACCGCGCTGATGGGTTTCATCGTGCGGCTGCGCGGCGACCGGCATGCGCTGTCGGCCGCTGCGGTGCGACACCGCCCGCTGCCCGAGGACGCGCGCACTGCCCTGGTGATGCCGATCTGCAACGAACATGTGCCCACCGTCTTTGCCGGGCTGAGGGCGACCTGCGAGTCCTTGGCGGCCGTGGGCGCGCATCGCCATTTCGACCTCTACATCCTGTCCGACAGCGCCGATCCCCGGCTGTGGGAGGCCGAGCATGCCGCCTGGGGCCGGCTGCGGGCCGCGCTGGCAGCGTCGGGCATCACGATGCAGATCTATTACCGCCGGCGCAAGCTGCGCACCCGTCGCAAGGCGGGCAATGTGGCCGACTTTTGCCGCCGCTGGGGCCGCCGCTACCGCTACATGGTCGTGCTCGATGCCGACAGCGTGATGAGCGGCTCCTGCCTGACCGACCTGGTGCGCCTGATGGAGGCCCACCCGCGCGCGGGCATCATCCAGACCCTGCCCCAGGCCGTGGGTCAGACCACGCTGCATGCCCGGGCCCAGCAGTTCGCCTCGCGCGTCACCGGCCGTCTGTACACGCTGGGCATGCAGTACTGGCAACTTGGCGAATCGCACTACTGGGGGCACAACGCCATCATCCGGGTCGAGCCGTTCATGGCGCACTGCGGCCTGGCCGATGTCCCTGGCCACGGCCCGCTGGCCGGTGAGATCCTCTCGCACGACTTCATCGAGGCCGCCTTGATGCGCCGCGCCGGCTACCACGTCTGGCTGGTGTCGGACCTGGGCGGCAGCTACGAGCAGAACCCGCCCAACCTCGTCGAGGAATTGCAGCGCGACCGGCGCTGGTGCCAGGGCAACTTGCAGAACTTCCAGCTCATTGCCGAGCCCGGGCTTCACCCCGTGCATCGCGTGATGCTGGCCACCGGGGCCATGGCCTATGTCTCGGCTCCCCTGTGGTTGTCCTTCCTGGCGCTGGGAGTGGCCCACTGGCTGCACGCCGCCTCCGGCGACGCCGGCCTGCCGCCCCACCACCTGCTTGCGCTGTGGGGGGTGAGCTTCGCATTGCTGATGCTGCCGCGCGTGCTGGCGGTCGTGGCCGTGTGGCTGCGCGGCGAACAGCGGGACTTCGGCGGCATGCCCGCCTTGATCCGCAGCGCCTGTGCCGAGGCGGCGCTCTCGGTGGCCCAGGCCCCGGTGCGCATGGTGGCCCACACGGGGTTCGTGATCGCCGCCCTCACCGGTTGGCGCATCGGCTGGACCTCCCCGGCCCGCGAGGCGCTCACCCTGCGCTGGCGCGACGTCCTGCGCCGCTTCGGGCCGGCCGGCGCGCTGGCCGCGTGCACCGTGCTGGCCCTGGGCAGTGCCCACTTGAGCGCCCTGCCCTGGCTGCTGCCGGTGGCCCTGCCCTTGCTGCTGGCGGCCCCGCTGGCCGTGTGGACCAGCCGCTCGGGACGGCGGGCGGTCACGCTGATGATCCCCGAGGAGCGGTCGGCCCCCCGCGTGCTGCGCAGCGCCTGGCGCTACGCCCGCGACCCCGTGTTGCGTGTCGCCTGAGCCCCCCAGGCTCAGCGGGCCGGCTCCAGCCTCAGGGTGGGCCCCTGGGCCTGCGGCGGCGCCCACAGCGGGACGTAGTCCACCTTCGTCCAGCGTTCGAGGAAGTCGTGGTAGTGGCGTGACAGCACGATGCCGGACTGGCCGCTCGAGTGCATCACGCGCGAGCGCGACGGGTCGTGCACGTCGTACAGGGCGCGCAGGCTCGGCCCATGCTCGTTCAGGTAGCGCTCGCCGGTGGTGGCATCGGCACGCAGGCTCACCCGCGCCACGTTCACCGTGTAGGTGTCCCCGCCCACCGGCGCACGCAACTCGAACAGCGGCGCCAAAGCCTTGACACGGCTGAAGGGGCGGTGCTCGGCACGGGCCTGGTGGGCCTGCCCCCACTGCCAGCGGGCCGGATCGGGGCCCTGCAAGGCCTCCAATTCCGCCAAGGCCTTGTGGAAGGCCGCATCGACCTGGTCCTGGCAGCTTTCGGTCACCTGTGGCGTGCGCTTGTCGTCGCACCACCAGGCATCGTCGCGCGCCAGGATGCCCTCCACCGCGTCGCGGTAGTTGCGCGAGCCCACCATCGTGCGCTCCAGGAGCTCGGGGCCCACCTCGTCGGCCAGCAGCCCCTCGGTGAGATGGCGGCTCCAGGCCCAGAACACCAGCGGTTCGGGACGCTGCGCGGCCATCGTGCCATCGAACTGCGCCAGCAGCGCCTGCACGGGCGCTGCCAGCCGATGCGAGGACTGCGCACGGCGCAGGAACGGCATCAGCTTCACGGTGGCCAGCGACAGCTCGTCGGCCTGCATCTGCGCAAAGCTGTCCAGATCGTGCCGCTGCCGGGCCTGCAGCAGCGCCTCGATGCGCTCCTGACGGTAGGGCAGCGCCCATTCGCTGCCCAGGTAATGCGGATAGTCCGGTCCGTGGATGCGCTGGTTGGCCGTGGCGATCCAGCCGCGCGCGGGGTCCACCTCGCGCGGGGTCAGCGCCGGGTCGAGGTAGCCCACCCAGTCATAGCGGGCCTCCCATCCCGGCGCCGGCACCTGGCCCTTCAGGTCATGGTCGGGCCCGCGCAGTGGCACCCGACCGGCAGCCACCCAGCCGATGCGGCCCTCGCGGTCGGCCACCACCATGTTCTGCATCGGGGCGATGTTCAGCGCGGCGGCTTCGATGAACGACTGCACGCTGGACGCCCGGTTCATCGCCAGCGCCGCCTCCACCGAGGTGTTGGGCACGTCCAGGGCCGTCCAGCGCATCGCCAGTGCATAGCGGGGAGCCTCCCTGGGCCCCGTCAGACCGTCCGTGCCGGCCGAAGGCGCGTCCGAGATCACCGGGCCATGGCGTGTCGCGCGCACGGTGAGCTTCACCTCGGGCCGGCCGCGCACCCGGATGGTCTCCTCGTAAGTCTCGAAGCGCGCCCAGCCCTCGGGGGTGCGGTACAGGGCCGGGTCGTCGGCGTGGATCTCTTCGAGGTACAGATCCTGCACATCCGGCCCGGTGTTCGTGAAGCCCCAGGCGATATGCTCGTTCTGCCCCAGCACCACGACCGGCAGGCCCGGCATCGTGGCCCCGGCCACCTTGAAGCCCGGAGCCTCCAGCCGCGCGAAGTACCACAGGGCCGGCGCGCTGAGCTTCAGATGCGGGTCGTTGGCCAGCAGAGGGTGCCCCGTCTCGGAACGTTGCCCCGACACCACCCAATTGTTCGAGCCCAGGCCCTCGATGCCCGAGGGCGGCGCGGCGTTCAGGGCGTGTTGTCCGAGCTTGCCGTCCACCTTCAGGGACCGATACAAGGCAGCATAGTCGGCCAGCGGCAAGGGCTGCTCACCCGGGTACGGCGGCATCAGCTCTTGGATGCGCTGCACCGGCAGGCTCAGCGCCAGACGCATGCGGATCAGCTCGGCATTCCAGTTGGCGCCCAGATCCCAGGCCATCATCGTCGCCCAGGCCAGGGTGTCGGCAGGCTCCCACCGCCCCGGCTGCAGACCCAGCACCAGGAACTCCGGCGGGCGGGCATCCATGTGCTGCTCCACGAAGGCATTGATGCCCGCTGCGTAAGCCTCGATGACGCGGCGCGTCTCGCCCTGCACGGCCTCCCACTGCGCCTGCGCCGTGCGCCGCACCCCCAGGGCACGCAGGAAGCGGTCGGTCTCCAGTGCCGACTCCCCGAAGGCTTCAGCCAACTGGCCGCTGCCAATGCGGCGGTGGGTTTCCAGTTGCCACAGGCGGTCCTGGGCATGGACGAACCCCAGAGCGAACATCAGGTCCTCCACATTGTCGGCGCGCAGGGTCGGAATGCCGTGGGCATCGCGGCTGATGCTCACCGGGGCGGACAGTCCGGACACGCGCAACTCGCCCTCGGTCTGGGGCAGCACCAGCACCCGGTAAGTCCACACGGTCGCGATCAGTGCCACCACGAGCAGCAACATGGCCGCCAGCATCCCTCTGAGCCACTTCACGGTCTTGCCTCCTTCGGTCGATCGTTCCGGACGCGGCCCAGTCATCGCGGGGCCGCGGTGTGCAGTGTGGCACAGCCGTGCAGGCTCCCCTGGGGGCCCCGTTGCGCCCTGTTGCGCGCCGGTGCGGCGATGGGCCGCGGATGGATGCAGAATCCCGATGCATGAACATCATCATCCTGGACGACTATCAGGACGCCGTGCGCAAGCTGCGTTGCGCGGCCATGCTGGAGCCTTACCACGCGAAGGTCTTCACCAACACGGTCAAGGGCATCGGCCAGCTCTCGGTGCGGCTGCGCGATGCCGACGTGCTGGTCCTGATCCGGGAACGCACGCAATTCCCGCGGCAGTTGTTGGAAAAACTGCCCCGGCTCAAGCTGATCTCCCAGACCGGCCGGGTGGGCCCGCACATCGACATCGAAGCCTGCACCCGGCTGGGCATCGCCGTGGCCGAGGGCGTGGGCTCACCGGTGGCGCCGGCCGAGCTCACCTGGGCGCTGATCATGGCAGCCATGCGCCGGCTGCCCCAGTACATCGGCAATCTCAAGCACGGGGCCTGGCAGCAGTCGGGCCTGAAGGCCGCCTCCATGCCCCCCAACTTCGGGCTGGGCATGGTGCTCAAGGGCAAGACGCTGGGCGTGTGGGGCTACGGCAAGGTCGGCCAGCTCGTGGCCGGCTACGGCCGGGCCTTCGGCATGAAGGTGCTGGTGTGGGGCAGCGAGGCTTCACGCCAGCGCGCCCAGGCCGACGGCTTCGATGCCGCCTTCAGCCGTGAGGCCTTCTTCGAATCCAGCGACGTGCTCTCGCTGCACCTGCGCCTGGTGCCCGAGACCCGCGGCATCGTCAAGCTCGACGATCTGCTGCGCATGAAGCCCACGGCGCTGTTCGTCAATACCGCTCGGGCCGAGCTCGTGGAGGACAACGCCCTGGTCAGCGGTCTGAACAAGGGCCGCCCGGGCATGGCCGCCGTGGACGTCTACGAGACCGAACCCCCTCTGCCCGGGCATCCGCTGCTGCGCCTGGAAAATGCCGTGTGCACCCCGCACATCGGCTACGTCGAGCAAGACAGTTATGAGCTGTACTTCAGCGCGGCCTTCCAGAACGTCATCAACTTCATCCAGGGCCAGCCCACCAACCTGGTCAATCCCGATGCCTTGAAGGTCTTTCGCGGATGAGCCCGCCCCCTGCCCCGGGACCGCAGGCGCTGGGCTCGACCCGGCGTGTGCTGATGCTGGGCAACTTCGTCATCGGCTGCGGTGTGATGGTCGTGGGCGGCACACTCAACGACCTGGCACACTCCCTACAGGTCTCGGTGGCCGTGGCCGGCCAGCTCATCGCGATCGCCGCCGTCGTGATGGCGGTGGGGGCGCCAGCGCTGGCTGTGTGGGTCTCGGGCTGGGACCGCCGCCGCCTGCTGGTGGGCGCCCTGCTGTGGTATGCCGTCGGCCATGGCCTGTGCGCACTGATGCCCGATTACGGCCACCTGTGGCCGGTGCGGGCCCTGACGATGCTGGCCGCCGCCGTCTTCACCCCCCAGGCGGCGGCCGCGATCGGCCACATGGCCCCGCCGCCGCAGCGCGGGCGCAGCATCACCACCGTGTTCCTGGGTTGGGCCTTCGCCTCGGTGCTGGGCATGCCCCTGAACGCCTGGATCGGCGAAACCTACGGCTGGCGTGCCGCGATGGCCTTCGTGGCGGTGCTGTCGCTGGGGGCGGCCCTGCTCGTCCACCGCCGCATGCCGGCCGGGATCCAACCGCCGGGCCTGAGCCTGCGCGCCTGGCGGGGCGTGATCGCCAGCCCGGTGCTGATGGCCATGGTCGGCGTGACGGCCCTGGCCGGAGCCGGGCAGTTCACCGTCTTCTCCTACTTTGCCCCCTACTTCCGCGACGTGTTGCAGGCCACGCCGGGCCAGCTCGCGCTCATCTTCGGCTGGTTCGGCCTGTGGGGGCTGGCCGGCAACCTGGTGCTCTCGCGCACGGTGGACCGCATCGGGCCGCACCGGGCGGTGGCCTGGCTGGTTGGCCTGATCGTGCTGAGCATGGCCTTGTGGCCGCTGGGCCGTGGCTTGGGCCTGACGCTGCTGGTGCTGGTGCCCTGGGGCCTGAGCTGCATGGCCTCGAACTCGGCCCAGCAGGCCCGGCTCGGTCATGTGGCCCCGTTGCTCGCCCCGGCCCTGATGGCGCTGAACACCTCGGCGATCTACGTCGGGCAGGCGGTGGGGGCCGCCACCGGCGGTTGGCTGGTCGCCCGCTCAGGCTATGGCGGGTTGCACTGGGTGGGTCTGGTCATGGTGGTTGCCGCCCTGGGCCTGAGCCTGTGGGCGCAGCGGGCCTGCGCACGTGCGGCGCCCCTGCCCGGCGCCCACGGGTAGCCAGCAAGGCTCAGCCCAAGGCCGACTGCAGCAGCGCCGGCAGCGGGCCGATGGCTTTCAGCGCATCGGGCGACGCATCGGCCGCCACCTCGGTCCACGGCCAAGGATCGTGAAAGCGCACCTCGGTGCGCCCGTCGGGTCCGCGCACCACGTCGATCTGCAGGGGCAGTTCGATCTCGCGGCTGCCATCGTCCATCACCACCGGGGTGACGCCGCCGGACAAGCCCAACACCAACGTGGCCCCGGGCCGCTCGTGCGGGACCCGCTTGGCAAAGACGACCAGGCCGTGAGACGAGGCGGCTGCCTCGATCTTGGAGACCGTCTCCTCGACATCGTAGGGACTGACCAAGGCATGGCGGCCAGGGCGTTCGACGGCTTCTTCCGTCTTGCCGCGCGCCAGGGGAGAGCTCAGGGCGGCCATCACGACGGCCACACAACCGGTCATCCACAGACGCAGGGGTGCACGGCGTTGCAGGGAACGTGGCATGGACTCCTCCTTGCGATACGACATACGACCGGTGTGACGACCCGCAGGCGCAGGTGCGCACACACCTCTCGCGGGCATCCCAGGACCGGCATCGGCCGCCGTGTGGGCGGCGTGCCCGGGGCTCGGGCGGCCAGGCCGGTGGGGCCGCCCGCCCAGGGGATGCCCTGGACAACGACGCTGTTTTACAACGAATTGGAGGCGTCTGTGTGAATTTCTATTGACAGTTCGATATTTTTACAATTGGCTGCGAAAGCCGTCGGTCATCGATCAATCGTGCTTGGTGCCGAAGATCTTGTCCCCGGCATCGCCCAGGCCGGGGATGATGTAGCCGTGCTCGTTGAGATGGCTGTCGATCGCGGCCGTCCAGCAGCGCACGTCCGGATGGGCGGCATCCAGGGCCCGGACGCCTTCGGGGGCCGCCACCAGCACCAGGGCCCGGATGTCCTTGCAGCCTTTGCGCTTGAGCAGGTCGATCGTGGCGTTCATCGAGCCCGCCGTGGCCAGCATGGGGTCGATGATGAGGGCGGTGCGCGCCTCCAGGTTGCCCACGAAGTTCTCGAAATAATGCTCGGGCTGCAAGGTGTCGTGATTGCGCGAGAGCCCCACGACACTGATCTTCGCGTTGGGAACCATGTCGAGCACGCCGTCGAGCATGCCGATGCCCGCCCGCAGCACGGGCACGACCGTGACCTTCTTGCCCTTGATGCGATCCACCTCGGTGGGGCCGCTCCAGCACTGCAGCGTGACCTTCTCGAGCGGAAAGTCGGCGGTGGCCTCGTAGGCCAACAGTCGGGCCACCTCGGAGGTCAGCTCGCGGAACTTCTTGGTGGAGATGTCGGCCTCGCGCAGCAGGCCGATCTTGTGCTTGACGAGGGGGTGCTGGACTTCGATGACAGGCATGGGACTCACCGGGAAGAAGACTTCGGCCCGGCAGTGCCGCCGGGCCGGCATGCCCGCAGTGTAGCGAGCCCCGCCCGGCGGGCAGGCTCGGGGGCTCAGCGCCTCTGTCGCAGCGCCTCGTACAGGCAGATGCCGCTGGCCACCGACACGTTCAGGCTCTCGACGGCGCCGCGCATCGGGATCGAGACCAGTTCGTCGCAAGTCCTGCGGGTGAGCTGGCGCAGGCCCGGCCCCTCGGCCCCCAGCACCAGGGCCACCGGACCCTTCAGATCGACGTCATAGACGGTCCGTGGCGCCTCCCCGGCCGTCCCCACCACCCAGATGTGGCGCTCCTTGAGCTCGCCCAGCGTGCGCGCCAGGTTGGTCACCATGAAATAAGGCACCGTCTCGGCCGCGCCGCTGGCCACCTTGGCCACCGTGGCGTTCACACCCACGGCATGGTCCTTGGGGGCGATCACCGCATGGGCGCCGGCACCATCGGCCACCCGCAGACAGGCCCCGAGGTTGTGCGGATCGGTCACGCCGTCGAGCACGAGCAACAGGGGGGGGCCGTCCAGACCGTCGAGCAGATCGTCCAGCGAGCGCGCCATGGGCAGCGGCTGCACCCTGGCCACCACCCCCTGGTGCCGGTGCGTGCCGCACAGCCGTTGCAGCCGATCGTCATCGCTTTCGATCAGCCGCACCCCGGCTTCCTGGGCCCGGGCCAGGAACTGGCGCATGCGCTGGTCGCGCCGACCGGCATCGGCATGGATCTCGATGATGGATTGCGGCGCGGTCTTCAGGCGCACCGTCACGGCATGGAAGCCGAACAGAATCTTCGCAGGGCTCAAGGTCGGGACTTTCGTGGACAGCGGCTCCATGGTAGCCGCGCTGCGCGGCCGCACGTGCTCAGACGGCTTCGGCCGCCGGCATCAGGCGGCCGGCTTCGAGGCGGATCTGGCGGTCGCAGCGGGCGGCGATGCCGCGGTCGTGCGTGACGAGCACCAATGTGGTTCCGCGCTCGCGATTGAGGGTGAACATCAGTTCCATCACGGTTTCGCCGGTGGCGAAGTCCAAGCTGCCGGTGGGCTCGTCGGCCAGCAGCAGCTCGGGCTCGACGACAAAGGCGCGGGCCAGGGCCACGCGCTGCTGCTCGCCCCCCGAAAGCACCCGCGGATAGTGGCGCAGCCGCTCGCCCAGCCCCACGCGCTCGAGCATCGCCGTGGCGCGCTGGCGGGCATCGGGCCGGCCCTGCAGCTCCAGCGGCAGCATCACGTTTTCCAGCGCCGTCAGATTGGTCATGAGCTGGAAGCTCTGAAAAACGAAGCCGACCTTGGCTGCGCGCACCGCGGCGCGCCGGTCTTCGTCCAGGGTGAAAAGGTCCACCCCGTCCAGACGGACCGTGCCTTCGCTGGGGGTGTCCAGGCCGGCGATGATGGACAGCAAGGTCGACTTGCCCGAGCCGGAAGCTCCGACGATGGCCACCGATTCCCTCGGGGCCAGTGCGAAATCGATATCGTGGAGAATCGTCAGCGTGCCGGTGGAGTCCGTCACCCGCTTGGTCAGACGCTCCACGGCGATGATGGGTTCAGTCATGATCGTGCGCTTGCCAGGACGCCGCCACTTTATCGCGGCCACCACATTCCTCGCCTTTGCCGGGTTATCGCACCCCGTCGCGGCCTGGGCCGATGCGCCCGCGCGCATCCTCGTGGTGGGCGACAGCATGTCCGCCGAGTACGGCATCGCCCGCGGCAGCGGCTGGGTGGCGCTGCTCGAGCAGCGCCTGCAGCGCGAAGGCATCGCCGCCACCGTCGTCAATGCCAGCATCAGCGGCGACACCTCCGCCGGAGGCCGCTCGCGCCTGCCCGCGCTGCTGCGCCAGCACCAGCCCACGCACGTGGTGATCGAACTGGGCGGCAACGACGCCCTGCGCGGCCTGCCGCTGGAGTCCACCCAGCGCAACCTGGCCGAGATGACCCGGTTGTCGCGCCAGGCCGGCGCCCGCGTGCTGCTGGTGGGCATCCAGGTGCCACCCAACTACGGCCGGTCCTACACCGAACGCTTCGCCGCGGTCTTCGAGCAGGTGGCCTCCGACGAAAAGGTGCCCCTGGTGCCCTTCCTGCTGCGCGGGGTGGCCGATGTCCCGGAGGCTCCCCGCTTCTTCCAGCCCGACCGCATCCATCCGAACGAAGCGGCCCAGCCCCTGCTGCTGGACAATGTGTGGCCCGCCTTGCGCCGGCTGCTCAAGCCTTGAGGCGCCCGGGATGCCTGTCGTTCCCGTCTGCGCGGCCGACGCGATCGCGCGCCTGGACCGCTTCGATGCCATCATCGATGCTCGCTCACCGGCCGAGCACGCCCTGGATCACCTGCCCGGGGCGCTGAACTGGCCCTCGCTGGACGACGAACAACGGCGCATCGTGGGCACCTGCTACAAGCAGGTCTCGGCCTTCGAGGCCCGCAAGATCGGGGCCGCCATGGTCGCCCGCAACATCGCCGCGCACATCGAGCGTGAGGTGATGGACAAGCCCAAGGACTGGGAGCCGCTGCTCTACTGCTGGCGCGGCGGCCAGCGCTCCGGGGCGCTGGCCCTGGTGCTGGGGCAGATCGGCTTTCGCGTGCATCTGCTGGAAGGCGGCTACAAGGCGTGGCGCCGGCAGGTGGTGCACGACCTCGAGGCCCTGCCCGCCCGCCATGCCTGGCGGGTGCTGTGCGGACGCACCGGCTCTGGCAAGAGCCGCCTGCTGCAGGCCCTGAAGGCCCAGGGGGCCCAGGTGCTGGACCTGGAGGCCCTGGCCGAGCATCGGGGTTCGGTGCTCGGCCTCCTGCCGGGGCGCCCCCAACCCTCTCAGAAGCAGTTCGAGACCCGCATCTGGCAGGCCCTGCGGGGGTTCGACCCGGGCCGGGTGGTCTATGTGGAAAGCGAGAGCCGCAAGATCGGGCAGTTGCAGGTGCCGCCCGCGTTGATCGAGTGCATCCGCGCCGCCCACTGTCTGAGCATCGACCTCGCCCTGCCCGAGCGCATTGCATTGCTGATGGAGGACTACGACTTCTTCGTCCGCGACGTGGACGCCTTGTGCCGGCAGCTCGACCACCTGGCCGCCCTGCGGGGGCGGGCGACGGTGGACGGCTGGAAGCAGGCCGCGCGAGAAGGCCGCATGGCCGAGATGGTGGAGGCCCTGCTCGTGCAGCACTACGACCCGAACTACGAGGCCTCCACACAGCGCAATTTCGTGCGCCACGCGCAGGCCCGCCGGCTCGCACCCGCATCATCCTCGCACGAGGCCTTCATGGCCTTGGCCCGCGAGCTGATCGGTGGCGGCGACTCGCCCTGAAAACCACCCCACGGCCGGGCTTTTGCATGCCCGGCCGGTTCGCCAGGCACCAGGCCGTCCGCAGGGACGGCATCGATCAGGCCACCCCACGGCCGGGCTTTGCATGCCCGGCCGGTTCGCCAGGCACCGGGCCGTCCGCAGGGACGGCCCGGTGTCCTGGCTCACCCCATGTGCAAGCCGCCGTTGATGGAGAAGTCGGCGCCGGTGGCAAAGCCCGAATCGTCAGAGGCGATCCAGGCCACGATGGAGGCGATCTCCTCCGGCGTGCCCAGGCGCTTGACCGGGATGGTGGCGATGATCTTCTCGAGCACCTCGGGCTTGATCGCACGCACCATGTCCGTGCCGATGTAGCCCGGGCTCACCGTGTTGACCGTGACCCCCTTGGAGGCGAGCTCCTGTGCCAGGGCCATCGTGAAGCCATGCATGCCGGCCTTGGCGGCCGAGTAGTTGGTCTGACCGGCCTGGCCCTTCTCGCCGTTGACCGAGGAGATCTGGATGATCCGGCCCCAGCCGCGCTCGACCATGTCGGGCACCACCTGCTTGGTGACGTTGAACATGCTGTTCAGGTTGGTGTCGATCACCGCATGCCAGTCCTCCGGTGTCATCTTGAGGAACATGCGGTCGCGGGTGATGCCGGCGTTGTTGACGAGCACATCGATCGGGCCGTGCTCGGCCTTGGCCTTGGAGAATGCCTGCACGGTCGAATCCCAGTCGGCCACATTGCCGACCGAGGCGTAGAAGGTATAGCCCTGTTCCTTTTGCTGGTCGAGCCACTTTTGGTAGTCGCGGCTGGGCCCGCAGCCAGCGATGACTTTGAACCCGCTCTTGGCCAGGCGCTGGCAGATCGCGGTGCCGATGCCGCCCATGCCGCCGGTGACGTATGCGACTTTCTGACTCATGTGATGCTCCTGATGAAGTTTATGCGGCCCGGATCCAGCGTCGACCGAAAGGCCTTGCCGGTCAACCCGTACTCTCCCTGTGCACCCGGGCCTGGACGTTGGGATTCCTCAGCGTTCGACGGTCAGTGCAACTCCCATGCCACCGCCGATGCACAGCGAAGCCAGGCCCTTGCGGGCATTGCGCCGCTGCATTTCGTGCAGCAGCGTGACCAGGATGCGGCAGCCCGAGGCGCCGATCGGGTGCCCGATCGCGATGGCTCCGCCGTTGACGTTGACCTTGCCCGTGTCCCAGCCCATTTCCTTGTGCACGGCACAGGCCTGTGCGGCGAAGGCTTCGTTGATCTCGAGCAGGTCCAGGTCGGCCGGCTTCCATCCGGCACGCTCCAGGGCCTTGCGGGCTGCGGGCACCGGCCCCATGCCCATGTAGGCCGGGTCCAGGCCGGCGCTGGCATAGGAGGCGATGCGCGCCAGCGGCTTCAGGCCGAGCTGGTCGGCCTTCTTCGCGCTCATCACGACCACGGCCGCTGCACCGTCATTGATTCCCGAGGCGTTGCCGGCCGTCACGCTACCGGACTTGTCGAAGGCCGGACGCAGACCAGCCAGGGCCTCGGCGTTGGTCTTGCGGTTGATGAACTCGTCGGCGTCGAAGACGATGGGATCCCCCTTCTTCTGGGGAATGTTCACCGCGACGATCTCGTCGCGGAACCGGCCGGCATCCTGCGCTGCGGCGGCCTTCTGCTGGGACGCCAGGGCCAAGGCGTCCTGCTCCTCGCGGCTGATGCCGTACTTCTTGGCCACGTTCTCGGCGGTGATGCCCATGTGGTACTGGTTGTAGACGTCCCACAGGCCGTCGGTGATCATCGAGTCGATCATCTTCCAGTCGCCCATGCGCTGGCCCTCGCGCGAGCCCAACAGCACGTGCGGGGCCAGGCTCATGTTCTCCTGGCCCCCGGCCACGACGATCTCGGCATCGCCGTCGCGGATGGCCTGCGCGGCCAGCATCACCGCCTTCAGGCCCGAGCCGCAAACCTTGTTGATGGTCATGGCCGGCACCGCCTGGGGAAGCCCCGCCTTGATGACGGCCTGGCGTGCCGGGTTCTGCCCACAGCCGGCCTGCAGCACCTGACCCATGATGACCTCGCTGACCTGCTCGCCCGAGATGCCGGCACGGCGCAGGGCCTCGGCGATCACGATGGCCCCGAGTTCGGCCGCCGGCGTGCGCGCCAGTGTGCCGCCGAACTTGCCCACCGCGGTGCGGGCCGCGGAAACGATGACGATGTCGCTCATGATGTTCTCCTGCTGTGAAACGGTGTCAGGCCTTGGCCTTCACATAGCGGCCAGGGGCGGGTTCGATGGGTTTGTACCGGCGGTTGCCGGGGGCGCGGGCAGCGGCGACCTGCCGGCCTGCATGGTCGGCGAGCCAGCGTGCCCAGCCGGTCCACCAGCTCCCAGGGTGTTCGGTGGCACCGGCCAGCCAGGCCTGCGGATCGGCCGGCAGCCGGGCATTGGTCCAGTGGCTGCGCTTGTTCTTGGCCGGCGGGTTGATGACGCCGGCGATGTGCCCGGAGGCTCCCAGGACGAACTGCTTCTTGCCCTTGAGCAGCCGGGTCGATGCGTATGCGCCTTGCCACGGCACGATATGGTCTTCGCGTGACGCGTAGATGAAGGCGGGAGCCTGGATGCGGCCGAAATCCACGGGCTCGCCGCAAACCGTGACCTTGCCTGGCACCGCCAGGTTGTTCTCCAGGTAGGTGTTGCGCAGGTACCAGCAGTACATCGGTCCGGGCAGGTTGGTGCTGTCGGAGTTCCAGTAAAGCAAATCGAAGGGCGGCGGGGTCTCCCCCTTGAGGTAGTTGCCCACCACATAGTTCCACACCAGGTCGTTGGGACGCAAGAAGGAGAAGGTGGCCGCCAGTTCCTGGCCCTTGAGCAGGCCTGGCCCGGTGGGGCTGCGCTGTCCGATGGTCATCTCGCGCAGCTGCACGGAGGCTTCGTCGACGAAGATGTCGAGCACACCGGTGTCGCTGAAATCGAGGAACGAGGTCAGGAGTGTCAGGCTGTGGGCCGCCTGTTCGCCGCGCGCGGCCAAGACGGCCAGCGCCGTGGCCAGGATGGTGCCGCCGATGCAAAAGCCCAGCGTGTTGATCTGCTCGCGCCCGCTCACCTCCTGCACCACGCGCATCGCGCGGATCGCGCCGTCGTCGATGTAGTCGTCCCAGGTGAGGTGCACCATGCTCTCGTCGGCATTGCGCCAGCTCACCACGAAGACACGGTGTCCCAGCTCCACCGCGTAGCGGATGAGCGAGTTGTCCGGCTGTAGGTCGAGGATGTAATACTTGTTGATGCACGGCGGCACGATCAGCAGCGGCCGTTCGTACACCTTGGCCGTCAGCGGTTTGTACTCGATGAGCTGAAAGATCTCGTTTTCGAAGATCACCGAGCCCTCGGTGGTGGCCACGTTGCGTCCCACCTCGAAAACGCTCTCGTCGGTCTGGGACAGGTGGCCCTGGCGGATGTCGGCCAGCAATTGGCGCAGACCCTGGGCGATGCTCTGGCCGCCGGTCTCGAGCGCGCGCCGCTGGGCCTCGGGGTTGAAAGCCAGGAAGTTGCTCGGCGCGGTCGCGTCGATCCACTGCTGCACCGCAAAACGCAGGCGCGCCCGGGTCTTCTCATCGGTCTGCACGCTGTCGGCAAGGTTGAGCAGGGTGCGGGCATTGAGCAGGTACACCGAGGCCAAGTAGGCCGCCATCGGGTTCTCGGACCACTCCCTGGCGGCAAAGCGCCGGTCCGCAGGCTTAAGCGCGCCGTCGCCGCCGGCGCCGATGAAGCCGTTCCACAGAGCCGTGGCTTCCTTCAGGTATTCCGCCTGCAGGGCGGACAGCCGCTCGGCCGGGACATTGAGCCGGGCCAGGGCCGCCATGGCATCACCCACGTTCTCTGCGAAGGCCTGGGCAGGGTCGTGTGCGGTGGAGGTGGGTCGCTTCATCTGCTCCTCGAGGGGTCGTCGCGTGCGGGGCCGTCGACGTCGGGGCCTCGCAGCAGGGTTGCCAATGCCGCTTTTGT
The DNA here is from genome assembly GCF_056746695.1 of Caldimonas hydrothermalis. Lineage (NCBI taxonomy): Bacteria > Pseudomonadati > Pseudomonadota > Betaproteobacteria > Burkholderiales > Sphaerotilaceae > Caldimonas > Caldimonas hydrothermalis. The sequence continues at coordinate 140,367 of NZ_JBWQXA010000004.1, forward strand.
ACACCGGCCGCATGGCGAAACCGGACATACCGGAGCGCGCATAATTGGCGGTTGTCTTTTTGCTTGACGAATGCCAGAGGGCCCCGCCCCAGGCCGCGTCCGGATCTGCCCCCATGTCCATGTACCTCGTGGCGATTGCCTGGCTGTATGTCGCGCTGATGATGGCGGTGGCCGAAGCCTCCAGCACGCAGGGCTCGGTGCTGGGTGCGGTGGTCACCTTTCTGTTCTACGGGGTGGGTCCGGTCTCGCTGGTGATGTACCTGCTGGGCACGCCTGCGCGCAGACGGGCGCGGCGGGCCGCGCTGGCCCGTGAGCAGGCGCCCTCCCCCTCTTCAGCCGACCCAGACGAGCGCAGCCATGCGGCCCGTGCGGCCGTCGCGCCGGAACGAGAAGAACCGTGAGCTCTCCTCGACCGTACAGGCGCCTAGGGCGCTGATGCGTGTCACCCCGCAGGACGTCAGTCGGTCGCGGGCCAGGCCCGGCAGATCGGCCAGCCACTTGCCGGCTTGCGCGCCCGGGCGGAAACGGGCGGCCGCGCCGGTGTGCACCCGGCAGAAGGCCTCCCGCACCTCCGCCCCCACCTCGAAGCGTCGGGGGCCGATGCACGGTCCCAGCCAGGCCACGAGTGAGCCGGGATCGCATCCGGTGGCCTGGCACAAGGCCGCCACCGTGTTCTCGAGCACACCACCGGCCAGTCCACGCCAGCCGGCATGGGCCGCCCCGACGCCGCGGCCGCCGTCGTGGGCCAGAAGCACCGGCAGGCAGTCGGCCACCAGAATCGTGCAAGCCAAACCCGGCGTGGTGCTCACGGCTGCGTCGGCCACGACCGGGGGCTGGCCCCTGCATCCCTCGCTCAGATGCACCACATCGTGGCCATGCACCTGCTGCAGGTAGACGGGGGTGACGCCCAGGGCCTGCGCCAGCCGCTCCCGGTGGCGCCGGACCGTCGCGGGATCGTCGCCCACATGGTCGCCCAGGTTGAAGCTGTCATAGGGGGCATGGCCTTGGCCGCCCCGGCGCGTGGTCATCACGGCCCCGACACCGGGCGGAGCCGGCCACTCGGGCGTGAACCAGCTTTCCGTGCTCACGCCTGGGCGTCCGGGCAGTGAGACGGCTGGGCGGCGACGAAGGCCGGAAGCTGCATGCAATGCTCGAAGATCCGCATCACGGTGGGCACGTGGTCAAGCCGGCAGTCGAAGCGCTGTGCATTGAAGATCTGCGGCACCAACACGCAGTCGGCCAGCGTCGGCTGGTCGCCATGGCAGCAGCGCCCGGTGGCCGGTGAGCCGGCGAGCAGGCGTTCCACGGCCTCCAGGCCGGTCTCGACCCAGTGACGGTACCAGGCGTTCTTGGCCTCTTCGGAGACGCCGAGTTCGCGCACCAGGTAGCGCAGCACACGCAGGTTGTTCAGCGGATGGATCTCGCAGGCGATCGACTGCGCCAGCGCCCGCACGCGCGCCCGGCCGGCCGGATCGGCGGGCAACAGCGGCGGCTCGGGATGGGTTTCGTCCAGATACTCGATGATGGCCATCGACTGGGACAGGGTCAACGCCCCGTCCTGCAACACCGGCACCAGCCGCTCGGCCGACACCTCGGCGAACGGCGGCGAGAGCTGCTCGTTCTTGACGAGGTGGACGGGCACGTAGTCGTAGCGCAGGCCCTTGAGTTCGAGAGCGATGCGTACGCGAAACGACGCGGAGGAACGAAAGTAGTTGTACAGCTTCATGACGGGTTTGGCACCGGACACTCACTCGATGATGCGCACCTGCAACTCGGGCAGGCCTTCGATGCGGCCCACCAGCAGATCGCCCGGAACGACCGCTCCCACACCTTCGGGCGTGCCGGTGAAGATCAGGTCTCCAGGGGCCAGGGTCCAGGCGCTGGACAAATGCTCGATGACTTCGGCCACGCTCCAGATGAGCTTGCTGGTGCGGCTGGACTGACGCACCTGCCCGTTGACACTCAGCTCGATGACGGCATCCAATACCCCCGGCGCCTGATCCGCCGGCACGATGGGCCCGATGGGGGCGGATTCCTCAAAGCCCTTGCCGATGCACCAGGGACGCCCCTGCTTCTTCATCTCGTTTTGCAGGTCGCGCCGTGTCATGTCCAGGCCGGCGGCATAGCCCCAGACGTGCGACAGGGCCTGCGCCGCGGGAATGTGGCGACCGCCCCGGCCGATGGCCACGACCAGTTCCATCTCGTGATGCAGGTTGCGCGTCAGACCGGGATAGTGCATTTGGCCCACCTCACCGGCGCGCACCGGCAGCACGGCGTCGGCGGGTTTGAGGAAGAAGAACGGCGCCTCGCGCCCTGTGTGCCCCATCTCGATGGCGTGCTCGACGTAGTTGCGGCCCACGCAGTAGATGCGGTGCACGGGAAAGGTGTCGGCCGAGTCGGCCACGGGGACACGCGCGATGGCCGGGGTGGCGATGACGTCGCTCAAGGGAAACTCCGCAGGACAAGGTGCGGGGATGCTACACCGGTGCGGGCCGTCGCGGGTACAGGGGCGCGCTACACTGCCGCCCATGCTCCATGCCCGCCAGATCAAGCACTGCAGAGCCTGTGGCACCGCGGTCGAGTACCTCGTCCCTGCCGACGACAATCGCGAGCGTGCCGTCTGCCCGGCCTGCGGGACCGTGCATTACGTCAACCCGCTGAACGTGGTGGGCACGATCCCGGTCTGGGGCGACCAGGTGCTGCTGTGCCGCCGCAACATCGAACCGCGCTACGGACTGTGGACCTTGCCCGCCGGCTTCATGGAGCTGGGCGAGACCACCGAGCAGGGCGCCTTGCGCGAGACCGACGAGGAGGCCGGCGCCCATGTGGCGCTGGAGGGCCTGTTCTCGGTGCTCAACGTGGTGCGGGTCGGGCAGGTGCACCTGTTTTACCGGGCCCGCCTGCTCGACACCGATTTCCACCCGGGCCCCGAGACGATCGAGGTACGCTTGTTCACCGAGCACGAGATCCCCTGGGACGAGCTGGCGTTTCGTACGGTGCGCGAGACCCTGCGGCGCTATTTCGAGGACCGCCGGCGGGGTCAGTTCCGCGTCCACACGGCCGATATCACCTGAAGCCCGCTGCCACAGCCCCTGCGCATGACCGTCACGCCCGCCTCCACCACCGCCCAAGCCTCGCCGGCCTCCCCCGGACCGGCCGCCGAGCGGGCAGCCCGCCTGCGCGAGGACCTGGTCCATGCCGACCCCCTGCTGGACTGCCTGATCGAGGTGTGCCGCCTGCACGGCCAGTCGGCCACCCGCGCCAGCCTGTCGGCCGGATTGCCGCTGGTCTCAGGCCGGCTGACGCTGGCCCTGGCCGAACGCGCCGCCGCCCGGGCCGGCATGGCCTGCAAGCTGCAACGCCGCTCGCTGGACGACATCGATCCCGCACTGCTGCCAGTGATCGCGCTGCTCAAGGGCGACGAGGTCTGTGTGCTGCTGGGCTGGGATGAGGGCAGAGAACACGCCCGGGTGCTGCTGCCCGAATCGGGCCAGGGCGCGGTCAGCTTCACGCGCGCGGAACTTGCCGAGCGCTACAGCGGACTGGCGCTGTTCGTGCGGCCGCACTTCCGCTTCGACGAGCGCACGCCGCCGATCCGCCCGCCGCGTTCGCGCCATTGGTTCTGGGGGGCCGTACTGGAGCAGCGCTTCGTCTATCGCGATGTCCTGTGGGCCGCGTTGCTGATCAACCTCTTCGCCCTGGTCTTCCCGCTGTTCGCGATGAACGTGTACGACCGCGTCGTGCCGAACCACGCCGTCGAAACCCTGTGGGCCCTGGCCATCGGCGTGGTGCTGGTGATTGGCGCCGACCTGCTCATGCGCACCCTGCGCGGGCGCTTCATCGACGAGGCCAGTGCGCGCATCGACGTGCAGATCTCGGCTTCGCTGATGGAGCGGGTGCTGGGCCTGCGGATGGAGCACCGGCCCGAATCCGTCGGCTCCCTGGCTGCCAACCTGCGCAGCTTCGAGCAGGTGCGCGACTTCATCGCCTCGTCCACCGTCACGGCCCTGATCGACCTGCCCTTTGCCATTCTTTTTCTCGGACTCATCGCCTGGATCTCGCCGTGGCTGGTGCTGCCGGTGCTGCTGGCCTTCGGCGGCGTGCTGCTGCTCGGCGTGGTGCTGCAGGGGCGACTGCATGCCCTGGCCGAGCAGACTTACCGCGCCAGCGCCATGCGCAATGCCACGCTCGTGGAAAGCCTGACGGGTCTGGAGACGATCAAGACCCAAGGCGCTGAGAGTGTGATTCAGAGCCGCTGGGAGCGCGCGAACCAGTACCTGGCCGGACTGAACGTGCGCATGCGCCGGCTGTCGGCCGGCGCCCTGCACGGCACGGCCAGTGTGCAACAGCTGGTTTCGGTGCTGGTCATCCTCGTCGGCGTGTACCTGATCGGCGAGCGCGAGCTGACCATGGGCGGACTGATCGCCTGCACGATGCTGGCCTCGCGCGCCCTGGGTCCGGCCGGCCAGATCGTGGGGCTGCTCATGCAATACCAGGGCGCACGCACCGCGCTGGAGTCGCTCAACAAGATCATGGCCCAGCCGGTGGAGCGTCCGGCCGGCGCCCATTATGTGCAGCGCAGGGAGTTCAAGGGCGAGATCGAGTTCCGCGACGTGCACTTCGCCTACCCCAACCGGCAGGACCGTGCGCTGGACGGCGTGAGCTTCAAGATCGCCCCGGGCGATCGTGTGGCCCTGATCGGGCGCGTGGGCTCGGGCAAGTCCACCATCGAAAAGCTCATCCTCGGCCTGTACCGCCCCGAGCAGGGCGCCGTCTTGCTCGACGGTATCGACGTGCGGCAGCTCGACCCGGCCGACGTGCGGCGCAACGTGGCCTACGTCTCCCAGGACGTCACTCTGTTCTACGGGACATTGCGCGAGAACATCACCCTGGGCCTGCCCTATGCCGACGACTCCACCTTGCTGGCCGCGGCCGAGGTCGCCGGGTTGCTGGAGTTCGTCAACCGCCACCCGCTGGGCTTCGACATGATGGTCGGCGAGCGTGGTGAATCCCTCTCCGGCGGCCAGCGCCAGGCGGTGGGCATCGCCCGGGCGGTGTTGCACAACTCGCCGGTGCTGTTGCTGGATGAGCCCACCAGCGCGATGGACTTCTCCAGCGAAGCCCACATCAACGCGCAGATCAGCCGTTTCGCCCAGGGCAAGACGGTGGTGTTGGTGACGCATCGTACGTCCCTGCTCTCGCTGGTCAACCGGGTGATCGTGGTGGATGCGGGCAAGGTGGTGGCCGACGGGCCGCGCGATCGCATCCTCGAGGCGCTGTCCACCGGCAAGATTGCGAGGGCCGCATGATCCGGCGCTGGTGGACCCTGTGGCGCAGCGCGGGCCAGTCGACCGAGACCGCAGCGCCGGCGCGCCCCTTCCAGGGATTCGAATTCGAAGCCGAAGAGGTCATGAGCCGACGGGCCACGCACCGTGCCCAGCGCATCGTGCGCGTGGCGGTGGTGATCACCGTGGTGCTGGTGGCCTGGGCCGCGGTGGCACGCGTGGACGAGATCACACGCGGCGAAGGCCGGGTCATCCCTTCACGGCAACTCCAAGTGGTGCAGTCGCTCGACGGCGGGGTGGTGGCCGAGATCCTGGTGCGCGAAGGCCAGGTGGTGGAGCCCGGCCAGCTCCTGCTGCGTATCGACGAGACCCGGGCCGTGTCCGGCGTGAACGAAAGCCGAGCCCAGGCCTTTGCCCTGCGCACGCGGGAAGCCCGGCTGCGCTCGATCGCCGAAGGGGTGCCGTTTTTGCCGCCCAGCCCGTCGGCGGGCAATGCTGAGGAAGCCCGCATCGTCGAAGAGGAACGACGTCTGCTCGAATCCCGTCAGGCCGAGCTGCGCAACTTGCTGTCGATCAACCAGCAGCAGTTGCTGCAGCGTCAGCAGGAACTGGCTGAAATGCGCGCGCGCCGCGTCTCGGCCCAGCAAGCCCTCGATCTGGCCCAGCAGGAACTGAACAAGACCCGCCCGCTGCTGGCTTCGGGGGCCGTCTCCGAGGTCGACGTGCTGCGGCTGGAACGCGACGTGGCCCGGCTGCGCGGCGAGACCGAGCAGGCCACCGCCCAGATCGCCCGCGTCCAGGCGGCCATCGGCGAAGCCCAGCGCAAGATCCAGGAAACGGAAATGACCTTCCGCAACGAGGCCCGCAAGGAACTGTCGGAGGTGCTGGGCACGTTGGCCGCGCTCAACGAAAGCACGGTGGCGCTGGCCGATCGGGTGGACAAGACGGCCGTGCGCTCGCCGGTGCGCGGCACTGTGCAGCGGCTGCTGGCCAACACCGTCGGCGGCGTGATCCAGCCCGGACGCGACATTGTCGAGATCGTGCCGCTGGACGACGCCCTGCTGCTCGAAGCACGCATCCTGCCCAAGGACATTGCCTTCATCCGGCCGGGTCAGGAGGCCATCGTGAAGTTCACGGCCTACGACTTCGCCATCTACGGTGGCCTGAGCGCCAAGGTCGAGAACATCAGTCCGGACACCGTCGTGGACGAACGCGGCAACGCCTACTACGTGATCAGGGTGCGCACCGACCGCCCCTCCCTCGGCGAGCACCTGCCCATCATCCCGGGCATGACCGCCGAGGTCGATATCCTGACCGGCAACAAGACCGTGCTCGACTACCTGCTCAAGCCCATCCTGAGAGCCAAATCGGTGGCACTGACCGAACGCTGAAGAAGCGACGTCACGTCGGCGGCGAACGCTCGTTCAGACCGTCTCTTGCGTGATCTTCATCACGAAAAGCTTCCGATTCCGGCTGTTTCTGCACGAGCGCCTCGTCCAGGGCAACCGAACGAAACCGTCCTGGTCGATCGGCGTGCAACAAATCGCTGAAAACCGCCCCCTTTTGTGGGCTTTGTCACACATCACTCGGTCCAATAAGCCCCATTGAGCTCAGGGCCCTCGGTATCCTGAAGTCACAACAAACAATCGTCACCAACTGCAACAACGACTGAGAGGATTGATCGAGATGGCCACTGCGACTGCTCCCGTGATCGGAACTGTGTCCTCCATCGTTGGACAGGCCTTCGCCCGTGATCCGTCGGGACGGTTGCGTCCCTTGAAAGTGGGCGATGTCCTGCGGGAGGGCGAGGTCCTGGTGCTGGCCGAAGGTGCCCACGTGGAGCTGGAGGATGCCTCGGGCGCCCTGTTCGTTCCGCGCACCGCAGAAATCCTCGAATCCGGTGTCTCGCAACCCGCAGCTGCCGCCACGCGGTCGCCGGCCGGTGGCAGCGAAGAGATCGACCGGGTCATCCAGTCGCTGGAACCGGGGAGTGCTAACGACGAGGACGCCCCGGCCGCAGGTCTGAACGCCGATGCGGCCGGCAGCGAGGGCCTGCCACCCGGACTGCGGGTAGAACGTGTGGCCGAGACGGTCGAAGGCCAGCGCCTCAGTCTCCCCGCCTCGCCCCAGGAAAGCAGTGGTGCCGAGCCTGAGTCAACGCAGCGACCGGTTGTGGCGTCAGTGCGCCCTGCACCAGAGGGCGACACTGAAGCGCCGACGGTCACCATCATGCCGGGCCACAGCCTGCTGCCCTCGGGCGGATCGACCTCCATCACTTTCGAGTTCAGCGAACCTGTCTCCGGCCTGACCGTCGATGCCATCCTCACCACAGGCGGCATCCTGAGCAACCTCGTCCAGACCGGCCCTAGCACCTGGACCGCGACCTTCACCCAAGCAGGCACCGAGGCGCCGAGCATTTCCGTCGTCGGTGGCAGCTACACCGATCTGGCTGGCAACGCCGGTGCCGGGGCTTCGCTGGCCATGACCGCCGACACTGCCGCCCCCACCCTCACGATCACCGCGGCTGACACCTTGCTGGCCGCTGGTGAGTCCACGACGGTGACCTTCAGCTTCAGTGAGCCGGTGACCGGCTTTGACGCTTCGGACATCACGGTCACGGGCGGTACGCTCTCCGGTCTGACCCAGACTGGGCCCTCGACCTGGACGGCCACCTTCACGCAGTCGGGCACGGATGCCCCGAGCATTGCGGTTGGCGCGGGCAGCTACACCGATGTCGCGGGCAACGCAGGTACAGGCGCCTCGCTGGCCATGACCGCCGACACTGGCGCGCCCACGCTGTCCATCACCGCGGCTGACACCTTGCTGGCCGCCGGTGAGTCCACCACCGTCACCTTCACGTTCTCGGAAGCCGTCAGCGGGTTTGACGTATCTGATATCACGGTCACGGGCGGCACGCTCTCGGGTCTGACCACGAGCGACAACATCACCTGGACGGCCACCTTCACGCAATCGGGCACCGATGCGCCGAGCATTGCCGTCGGTACCGGCTCCTACACCGATCTGGCTGGCAATGCCGGTGCCGGAGCTTCGCTGACGCTCTCCGCCGACACCGCTGCACCCACGCTCACGATCACTGCGGCCGACACCTTGCTGGCCGCTGGTGAGTCCACGACGGTGACCTTCAGCTTCAGTGAGCCGGTGACCGGCTTTGACGCTTCGGACATCACGGTCACGGGCGGTTCGATTTCCGGCCTGACCCAAACTGGGCCCTCGACCTGGACCGCCACCTTCACGCAATCGGGCACCGATGCGCCGAGCATCGCTGTGGCCGGTGGCAGCTACACCGATGTCGCGGGCAACGCTGGCACAGGCGCCTCGCTGGCCATGACGGCCGACACCGCTGCACCCACCCTCACAATCACCGCGGCTGACACCTTGCTGGCGGCTGGCGAGTCCACGACGGTGACCTTCAGTTTCAGTGAAGCGGTGGCCGGCTTTGACGCTTCGGACATCACGGTCACGGGCGGTTCGATTTCCGGCCTGACCCAAACTGGGCCCTCGACCTGGACCGCCACCTTCACGCAGTCGGGTACGGATGCTCCGAGCATCGCGGTCGGCGCGGGCAGCTACACCGATCTGGCCGGCAACAGCGGCAGCAGTGCCTCCCTCACTCTGGCGGCCGACACCGCTGCGCCCACCCTCACGATCACCGCGACCGACACCTTGCTGGCCGCTGGCGAGTCCACGACGGTGACTTTCAGCTTCAGCGAGCCGGTGGCTGGGTTTGACGCTTCGGACATCACGGTGACCGGGGGCACGCTCTCTGGTCTGATCCAGACCGGACCGAGCACCTGGACGGCCACTTTCACGCAGTCGGGTACGGATGCTCCGAGCATCGCGGTCGGCGCGGGCAGCTACACCGATGTCGCGGGCAACGCAGGTACAGGCGCCTCGCTGGCCATGACGGCCGACACCGCCGCACCCACGCTGTCCATCACTGCGGCTGACACCTTGCTGGCCGCCGGTGAGTCCACGACGGTGACCTTCAGTTTCAGTGAAGCGGTGGCCGGCTTTGACGCTTCGGACATCACGGTCACGGGCGGTTCGATTTCCGGCCTGACCCAAACTGGGCCCTCGACCTGGACCGCCACCTTCACGCAAGCGGGTGCCGCTGCCCCGAGCATTGAGGTTGCCGGTGGTAGCTACACCGATCTGGCCGGAAATGCCGGTGCCGCTGCATCCTTGAGCATGACGGCGGACATCGTTGCCCCAGTGATCGACCTCGACGCATCCGAGGCCGGCACGGGATATCAGGCTGCGTTCATTGAGAACGGAAGCCCGATTGCCATCGGCGATACCGATCTGTCGATCAGTGACGTCGATTCTCCGACGCTGACCGGTGCAACCGTGGCCTTAACGAACCCGCAACCCGGCGATGTCCTCAATCACGGTGCGCTGCCGCCGGGCATCATTGCCTCGCTGTCGGGTCACACGATTACTTTCAGTGGCACCGCGTCGTTGGCCGACTATGAGGCGGCCATCCGGTCCGTGACCTTCTCCAACACGAGCGAAAACCCTGCCACTGTCGATCGGATCGTGAATGTCACGGTCATCGACCGCAATGGCAACGTCTCTTCTCCCGCCACGGCCGTCATCGAAGTGCATGCGATCGACGATGCTCCTCAGCATTTCTTGCCGGGTTCCGTGACGATGGCAGAGGACTCCTCCGTCTATCTGCTGCCAGGCACGTACCTGGATGACGTCGACAGCGCCTCCGTTACCACCACCATCAGCACGGCCATGGGCACCCTCACCCTGGGCTCGACCGCCGGCGTGACCGTCTCGGGCAACGGTACGGGCAGCGTCACCCTCTCGGGCTCCCCGGCGGCCATCAATGCTGCCTTGGTAGGCACCACCTATGTCCCGCTCGCCGACTATCACGGCCCGGCTTCCATTACCGTCACCACCACGGACGGCACCAGCACCGTCACCGATACGCTGTCTCTGACCATCACGCCGGTGAGCGACATCGTCGACGACAGCTTCACGATCAACGAGGACACCTCAGCCACCCTGGACGTGCTGGCCAACGACACGTTCTCTGATCCGGGCCGCACCATCACCGCCGTCGATGGTCAGCCCATCGTCGCCGGCGGCCCTGCGGTGGCCGTGGCCCACGGCAGCGTGAGTCTCACTGCGGGTGGGATGCTCGTTTTCGTGCCCGAGGCCCATTATCACGGTCCGGCCAGCTTCAGCTACACCGTTACTTCTGGAGGGACGACGGAGACAGCCTCGGTGTTCTTGAGCATCACTGCGGTCAACGACGCGCCCGTCGCTGCCAACGTCTCGAGCTCCGGCAACGAAGATGGCGGGGCCATTGCGATCACTCTCTCGGCCTCGGATATCGACGGCTCCGTCGTTGGCTACACACTTACCAGTGTGCCGACCAACGGCACGCTGTATGCCGATGCCAGCCTCAGCACGGTGATCCATGCGGGCGAGACGGTTAGCTCGCCGACCCTGTATTTCGTCCCAGCCTCTCATTGGAGCGGCTCGGTCAGCTTCACATACACGGCGTCGGACAATGACGCAGCCACTTCTGCGCCGGCCACGGCCAGCATCGATGTCGTCGCGGTGGCCGATGCACCCGCCTTGAGCTTCACACCGCCCACCGCCGTCAGTCCGGCCCCCAGCACCGACACGGCGTCGGGCCGCGGGCTGATCATGAACCAGTACACCAACGTCGCCGCCGCAGGCTCAGGCGCCACCGAGCGCTTTGCCGACAATCTGCCCGGGATCATGGCCGGCATGACGCCCACGTCTTCGACCGTTGTCAGCGACTTTGATTTGTACAACAACTCCCAGGACAGCAACTCGCAAAACGCAGTCGCCACCGGCAATGGCGTGAGTCTGCTCGGCCTGGTATACCTCGAAGGCGGCCGCAGCTATACCTTCACGGGCTATGTGGACGACACCTACTCCCTGCGCATCGGTGGCACCGTCGTCGCCTCCGAAAACCACGACAGTTGGGGCAATCGAACCTGGAACTTTACCCCGTCTCAAAGCGGTTACTACAGTTTTGAGATGTACCTCGCCAACAACTCGGGGGCCGGGGCGGTCGAAATCAAGGTTCTCAACGGCGACGGCTCGACGTCTGCGCTCAGTTCGCTGCCTCTATTCACCAGCATCGATGTGGTCGACGCGCAAGCCATGCCCCACGGCCCCTTCGTGAGCGTAGGCTCTGGTGGCTACTATCCGCTGGTTGCAAACGAAGGCAGCCCAGACAGCTTCATCAGCCTGAGTGGCATCAATGCGACCCTGAACGACACCGACGGATCGGAATCCATCTCGTCGATCATCCTGTCGGGCCTTCCGGTGGGGTCTACGCTCACCGATGGCAGCTCGAGCTTCACGGCCACTGCCACGCAAACCTCTGTGGATGTCTTGGGTTGGAACCTGGCCACGCTGAGGTTGCGTCCGCCCGCCGGTTACACAGGACTGATCGATCTGGAAGTCAGCGCGACATCGCAGGAAAGCGCCAACGCGCACACCGCCACCGCGAACGCTTCCTTGCAGGTGCGCGTCCATGCTCAGCCACAGATGTACGTGCCCCAAGCCTTGACCGTCGTCGATCGACCGGGCTCCAACACCGATGCCGAGTACCGGACGATCAACTTCCCCATCCAGATCGCCAACAGTGCGAACGTGCACACCATTCGAATCAGCGGCCTGCCGCAAGGCACGGTGCTCCAGTCGGGCGCGCAATCGGTCACCGTCGGTGCCACCGGCGAAGTCGCCTTGAGCTTGAGCAGCTGGGATCTTTCCCAACTGACCGCACTGTTCCCACAGATCACAACGGCCAATTCGACGAACTATTCGACCGTCGTGGTCACGGCCGAAGACGGCTCTGCCTACCCCGCCAGACACCAGATCGACCTGTATCGATCAGTCACCACGACGGGCACAGCCTCTGCCGGGAATGCCGACAACAACTTCATGACAGCCACTGGTGCAAGTGGCGGCGACGGCGATGACCTGATCAACGGCAACAACAGTGCCAACACCCCCAGCGGCGGCAATGGCAACGACCTCATCTTCGGACGTGGCGGCAACGACACCTTGACCGGCGGCAATGGTCACGATCGCCTCCTGGGTGGAGACGGCAACGACATCCTTCAAGGCGATGCAGGCCATGACATGCTCGTCGGCGGCGCAGGTAACGACACCCTTTATGGCGGAGCGGGCCACGATGTCTTGATAGGTGATGCAGGCGACGATCGACTCGAAGGAGGCGATGGCGACGATCTGCTGATGGGTGGCGACGGCAACGACACGCTGATCGGTGGTGCCGGGCACGATTTTCTCGCCGGCGGCGCCGGCAGCGACACCCTGACCGGCGGTGCCGGCGCCGACGTCTTCGCCTGGCGCTTGGCCGACCGTGGTACGCCCGGCTCAGCCCCCACGGACATCATCACCGACTTCAACAACGCGCCCGGTGGGGATGTGCTCGATCTGCGCGATCTGCTGGTCGGCGAGCATTCGGGCAACCTGGCGAACTATCTCCACTTCAGTTCGTCGGGCGGCAACACCACGATCTCGATCAGCTCGACCGGCGGGTTCGCCAGCGGGTTCAACAGCGCCGCGGTCGATCAGGTCATTCAGATCACCGGGGTCGATCTGACAAACGGGTTCACCAGCGACCAGCAGATTGTCCAGGACCTCCTGCAGCGCGGCAAACTGATCAGCGACTGATGCGGCATCACCCGGGGGCGGCCTCTTCCACCCCCGGGTTCATGACACCACGGCCGGCCCCGTCGCTCCGTCGACGCCACAGTCCCACAACACGGCCAGGTCGTCGGCCTGGGCCACGCCCTCGGCATAGACCCGCAGGCCCAGTCCATGCGCCAGCATCACCGTGCTGCGCACGAACCGCACCTGCTCCGGCTGCACGGCCATGCCGCGCGTGAAGCGGGCATCGATCTTGATGAAATCCAGCCCCATCTCGTAGAGACGGTCGATGCGAGCCAGGTGCTCGCCGGCATGCTCCAGCCCCAGCCGAACCCCCGTGCCCTTGAGCTGCTGTGCCAAGTCGCGCACCAGGTCCGGATACTGCCAGGCCGCTCCCTCGGGCAGGTCCAGCCACAGCGACCGCGTTGCGGCCCCTGCCGCAACGAGCCGCTCGCGCAACCGGGCAGCAAAGCCCGCTCCATGCAGCGAGGCTGCAGCCAGATTGACGCCCCGCGGCAACCCATCGGATACGATCTCGCGCAGCGCCTCGCCCACTGCGCACAAGTCCACCGCCTGCGTGCCCTGCGTGCGCAGCGCCAGCGGCAGCCAGACCGCCGCCGGCTCGAACGGACCGCCCTCCACGAGCTGTAGCCGCAACGGGCATTCCAGGTGCACGAGCGTGCCCCGGGCATCACACAGCGCAAAGCGGCCCAGTCGCACACGCCCAAGGGCCAGGGCCTCATCCAGCGCGCGCTTCCAGGCGCCCTCCCCGCCCGAAGGGGTGGCTGGCGCCGCTTGCACCTGCACGTGCCACCCGAAGGGCCCCTGAGCCTCGGCGTGCGCGAGCCCTTCGTCCGCACGGGCCAGCACCTCCGAGGGCTTCTCCCCCCGCCGCCATCCCGTGGCGGCCAGCGCCACCCCGGCCGCAGCCCCCGCCTCGACGCACACCGTGCGCAGGGCCTGGCTCCAAGCCTGCATCTCCTCGCTGCGCACCTGCCGGTTCGGCAACACGAGCGCGAAGTCCGATCCATTCAGGCGTCCGGCGCCCGCGTCCTCCACCCCCTCGCCCCATGCCTGCACGGCCTGCGCCAGCGCCACGATCAGCCGATCGGTCTCCCGCCGTCCCAGGCGGGCGTTGAGCCCGGCCAGATCGAGCAGCCGCACCAGCACCAGCGCCCCCTGGGGCGCAGCGTCGTCACGCTCCAGGGCGAGCTCGAAGGCCGTGAGGAAATGCTGGCGCTGCCACAGCCCCGTCAGCGCATCACAGCTGGCCTGGCGCCGCAAGGCGTCCACCTGCCGGGCCTGCTCCTCGAACGCCTGCCGTACCCGTTGGACCATCGCGTTCATCGCCCGCGTCAGGCGCCGCAATTCGGGCACCCTGGGTTCTTCCACGGTCAGATACCGGCCATCGACCAGGGCCTGGGCCTGCCGCACCGTCGAACCCAGCGGACGCCGGATGCCCCCCACCATCACGTGCCCGGCCAGGCCGGCCAGCACCCCCACCACCGCCAGCCACACCCCGGCCTGCACCGTCGCACGCCACAAATCGCGGTAGGCATAAGCCGCATGGCTGACCACACGCACCGTGCCGATCGCGCGCCATCCGTCCGACACCTGGGCCGTCCCCGGTTCGGAGTCCAGGGGCACCATCCGCACGAACCATGACGGCGCCTGCACCGCCACCTCGCGCATGTGCCGCTCCACCACCCGCCCATCCACCCCGCGCAGGCTCACCTCCTGGTAGTGCCCCGTGTCGAACTGTGCGGCCACCAGCAACTCCATCAGCTCCCAGTCCCCGCCCTGCTGTGACAACGACAAGGCCAGCGCTGCAGCGTTGTCGCTGTTTTTTACGCTCAACTGCGTCTGCACGTAGTGGCGTGCCGAAACGATCGTCACGGCGAAACTGCCGGCAAACGCCAGCACCACGGTGGCCACCACCACCAGCCACACCTGTCGGATCAGCGACATGCGCGTCCTCCCCCCGTTGCATCCTTCATGGCAGAAAACCCTCCTGGGCGGCCTTGAGCAGCACCTCGCGCCAGCGCGACAGGCGAGCCACAGGATCGCCGGCCGACACCGGTCCCACCCCCTGCCACAGGCCTTCGGTGTTGAAACTGAACACCGGCGTGAGATCCGGGCGGCGCGAGGCCGGCCGGATCTCGTCGATCAGGTTGTCCAGGATCAGCGGCTCGGCCTGAGGTTGCGCATAGTAGGCCAGGACCATGTGCGCCTGACTTACTCCCGAGGCCCCCCCGATGCGTGCTCGCACATACACCAGTCGCATGCG
The DNA here is from genome assembly GCF_056746695.1 of Caldimonas hydrothermalis. Taxonomy (NCBI): domain Bacteria; kingdom Pseudomonadati; phylum Pseudomonadota; class Betaproteobacteria; order Burkholderiales; family Sphaerotilaceae; genus Caldimonas; species Caldimonas hydrothermalis. The sequence continues at coordinate 155,628 of NZ_JBWQXA010000004.1, forward strand.
CTCGGCAGGGACACCGGCGGCCAGCAGCGTGAAGTACTTGGCGATCGCGAAGTCTTCGCAGTCGCCCGCCCCCTTGGCCAGGGTTTCGAGCGGGCTGGCCCAGTGATCCCCTGCCGCCCAGACCTCGCGGTCATCCCGGAAGCTCACACGACGATTGAAGAAGCGGTTGACCTCTCCCAGCGCCTGATCGGTATCGCGCAGATCCAGCAGACCCATCATCGACAGCAAGGCTGCGGCCCCTTGCTCGGCCTGAGGTCCCAGCGCCCTGGCCGAGCGTTGCAGACGCTGCGCATCGGGTGCCGACAAAGCCCAGGCCATCAGACCGGCAGCCAGCAGACCGGCCATGCTCCGCCATGCGGCCCACCCTCCTCGGGCGTGCCGTCCAGGGGTGCAGGACTTGAGAACACTGGCAGACATGGAGCCGCAAGCCTATCGTGTTCCGGCCCCGCCCAGCCGGGGAGGAGCCCCTCAGCAGCCCCTCTATTTCCCCGGGACTGGCCAGGCCCGCCCCCCGGTGGCCGAGAGACCACACGCCGGTCGAAAATTTTCGTGACGGATTCCACGAACCCCCCTCAAGCAAGGGGGGTGCATCATTTTCATGATCGATAGACTGCCCCGGCCCTCCACTGTCGAAGTCCCATGACACGCACACCGCTTCGTTTCGCCATGGCCTGGCTCCTGGCTTGTACCGGGGTCCAGGCCCAATCCCCTGGCCCGCTGCCCGCCCCGCTGCAGGACGTGGCGCGCCAGGCCGTGCAGAGCAACCCCGAGGTCGCCGCACGCCTGAACGCCTACCGTGCCGCAGGCCATGAGAGCGATGCCGCCCGCGCCGCTTATCGCCCGCGGCTTGACCTGAACGCCAATGCCGGCCGTGAGCGGGACCGTTTCGACAACCGCACCCCGGCCACCGACACGCTCGACCGCACCGGTGTCAGTCTGTCGCTCACCCAGGTGCTCTGGGATGGCCTGGCCGGTCACCACGACCGACGCCGCGCCGACCACAGCCGGCTGGTGCGCTACTTCGAACTGGTCGACACCACCGAGCAGATCGCCCTGGAGGCCCTGCGCGCCTACTACGACGTGGCCCGCTACCGCGAGCTGGTCCGCCTGGCCGAGGACAACTACGTCCAGCACAAGGCCTTTTTCGACCAGATCCAGTCCCGCTTCAAGGCCGGTGTGAGCCGCGGCGTGGATCTCGAACAAGCCGCCGCCCGCCTGGCCCTGGCCGAGTCCAACCTCAACACCGAGGTGGCCAACCTGCACGATGTCACTGCACGCTACCTGCGCATCGTCGGTGCGCCGCCCCGACAGGCGGGGCCGGCCGTCACGCTCGACCAGATCCCCCTGCCCGACAGCGCTCAGGACGTGCTGACGGCGGCGCTCGGTCGCAGCGCCGCCATCTCCGCCGCCGTCGAGAGCCTGCGTGCCGCCCGCGCCCAAGCCTCGGTGCGCGAGGCCGCCTACCAACCCCGTGTCGAGGCCCGGGTGCGCACCGGTGCCGGCCACAACTACGAAGGCCTGGCCGGCCAGAAGCGCGACACCATCGGCGAGATCGTCCTGAACTGGAACCTCTACAACGGCGGTGCGGACCACGCCCGGGTGCAACAGGCCGCACGCCTGATGGACCAGGCGGCCGACCAGCGCGACGCCGTGTGCCGCGGGGTCTGGCAAACGGCCAGCATCGCCCACAACGACACCCGCAAGCTCGTCGAGCAGCTCCAGTACCTCGATGCCAACCAGATCGCCATCGAGAAAGCCCGCGATGCCTATCGGCGCCAGTTCGACATCGGCCAGCGCAGCCTGCTGGATCTGCTCAATGCCGAGAACGAGCTTTACACCGCGCGGCGGGCCTACGCCAACGCCCGCCACGATCTCGACGTGGCGCGGCTGCGCACCCGTGCCGCGATGGGCGAACTCCTGCCCGCGCTGGGCCTGAGCCGGCCGCTGGACGAGGCTGCACCCGATGCCGGCTGGAGCGCCGCAGACGACGGGGCACAGCGCTGCCCCATCGTCACCCCTGCCGTCGAAGTCACCCCTCGCTCGGAACTCGACGAGCGTGCCCGCAAACTGATGAGCAGCAGCGCCGCCCCGGTCCCGCAGCCCCCCGTGGCCGCACCGGCCCCGCCAGCGGCCGCCCCGTCAAGCACCGCACCGCAGCCCGAAGGCGACAAAATCTCCAACGTGCTGCGCCAGCTCGATGGCTGGGCGGCGGCCTGGCGCGCGAAGGACCTGCCACGCTACATGGGCTTTTACTCACCGCGCTTCCAGCCCACGACGATGAGCTACGACCAATGGGTCGCCCAGCGCCGCCAGCGCGTGACCAAACCCGGGCCCATCGGACTCGTGCTCGGGCCGGTACGCACCCGCGCCCTGACGCCCGACACCATCGAAACCGCCTTCGAGCAGACCTACACCTCGCTGGACTACAGCGACAAGATGCACAAGGTGCTGACCTGGCGTCAAGAAGACAGCTCGCAGTGGCTGATCCACCGCGAGACGAACCGCTGAGGCTTGGCGCGCTCGGCCGCCCGAAACCGGGCCGTCGCCCCTTCCATCTCACACCGGCGATGAGCGCAAACCATACACCTTGCCGTCCAGGAAGAGGTATTCCGCCCGCACGAGCGGCGGGCCCTGCTCGCCCTTGAAGCCAAACCCCACCACCTCCACAAAGCCCCCCACGGCAGGTGGCGTCAACTGCCACTGATTCAGACGGAACAGCGGGGCCAGTTCGATCTCCCAGCGCGTGTCGCGCCGCGTTGGCACCACGGCCCGGGCCAGCAGGCCGGCGCCGTCGACCGCAGCACTCTGGCGCGGCAGTTCGCGCCGTGCCAGATCCTGCGGCACGGTCAAGCCCTCGGGCCGCTCCAGCACCAATTCGGCATGCGGATTGCGCCAGCGCACCTCCACCATCCGGCCTGCCAGATACAGCGGCCGGTCCTGATCGAAGCTGCTCCAGCCGTGGTGCGCCTGCACGGTACGCCCCCACAGACCCCCGGCCAGCATGGCTCCTGCGCCCAGGACATCTCGTCGTTTCATGCGCTCGCTCCTTTCGTCACCAGTAGGCGATCCAGCGTCCACAGGCCACCACCAGCAGCCAGATCAGCGTCGACACCCCCATTGACACCTTGGCCGCCGCGTCCAGCCGTTCGAGCGAACGCCGGGTGTGGAACCAGGCGGCATTCAGGCCGGCCAGCACCAGCAGCAGCATCTTGACTAGGAAGGCCCGGTTGCCCAGGAGTTCCGACGCCTGAGTGCCGAACATCAGCAGGCCGGAGCCGGCCGCCAGCGCGAACCCGCTCAGCGCCAGGCCAAGGCTCAACCGCGCCAGAGCCGGTACCGGCAAGGCACGAGCACCCCCCCACACCCGCACTTCCAGAGCCAACAGATTGCCCAGCAGCAAGGCGATGCCCACGATGTGCACCACTTCGAGCATGGGATAAGCCCAGGGATGGGCCGCCAGCGCCGCGAACATACTCAGCGGACCCGGCCGCACTGCGCGCGCGGGCGGTCGTCGTTTCCTTCCTTCATGGACGACGACTTTAGCCAAGCCGCGAGGCCAGCCGCACGCCCAAAGCAAAAAGCCCGGTGCCTTGTGGACACCGGGCCGTTGCGTTCAATGGTCGGGGTGGCGGGATTCGAACTCGCGACCCCTTGCACCCCATGCAAGTGCGCTACCAGGCTGCGCTACACCCCGACGAAGCCTTGTATTATAGACAGAAAATTCACTCTTGTGCCAGAAGCGCACGAATCGATCGCAACTCCTCGCGCAGCTGCTGCAAGCTGTAGGGCGAGCCGGCACCGAGGGTCGGCTGTGGGGCGGACGCCGGCGACACCGTAGCCTGGGCTGACGCGTCTGGCATCACCGCGTCCATCGCTGATGCTGCTGCCGGTGGCGGCCCGGCACGGCTGTCCAACCCCTCGGGCACAGTGGTGGCCGCCGGGGCGCGGCCAGGCAGTCCCATCTCTGCGAGCCGGTTGCGCGCCCCGCTGATCGTGAAGCCGTGTTCGTAGAGCAGTTCGCGGATGCGGCGAATGAGCAGCACCTCGTGGTGCTGGTAATAGCGCCGGTTGCCGCGCCGCTTCATCGGCTTGAGCTGCGTGAACTCCTGCTCCCAGTAACGCAGCACATAGGGTTTGACGCCACACAGCTCGCTGACCTCACCAATGGTGAAGTAGCGTTTGGCAGGAATGGCTGGGAGCGCCTTCTCCATTGAAAATCAATGAGATCGCAGGGGAAAGCTCAGACTTTACTCGAAGTCCTCTCCTGATGGGGGCTCGCCTTGCACGAGGCCCTTGAGCTTGTGACTGGCGTGGAATGTGACCACATTGCGCGCCTTGATCGGGATGGACTCGCCAGTGCGCGGGTTGCGTCCGGGCCGCGGCGCCTTGCGCCGGATCTGGAAGTTGCCAAAACCCGAGAGCTTCACATCCTCGCCACGGCTCAGGCTGGCATGGATGATCTCGAAGAAGGCCTCCACCATGTCCTTGGACTCGCGCTTGTTCAGCCCCAGGCGTTCGAACAGCAGGTCGGCCAGTTCGGCCTTGGTCAAGGTCGGCGTCTCGATCACCGGCAGGATCACTCGGTCCATCACATCCTCCATCCTTCCAACGTTGCGTGGGGGGCGGCCCGGACCTGGGCCTGCCCGGCACCAAGCGGCCTGGGCTCAGGCCCGCAGCCTCGCGCCCAGGCGCTGCGCCAGGGTGTCGACCACCGCCCGCACGGCGGCATCGATGCGCTCGTCCGTCAGGCCGCCGCGCTCGTCCAACAGTTCCAACCGCAGGGCCAGACTGCGCTCCCCCTCCCCGATCTCCGGCGTGGGGTTCTTGGGCCGGTAAACATCGAACAGCACGGCCTGGCGCACCAGCCCGTCGGCCGGTGCCTCGGCCACGGCCTGCATCAATGCATCGTGCGTCACCCCTTCGCGCACGATGACCGCGATGTCGCGCAGCACCGGCTGATGACGCGCAATCGGCCGGTAAGCCGGCAGCGCGCGCTGCAACAAGACCTCGGCCTCCAGCTCGAAGACCACCGGCGCGAGTGGCAGCTCATAGCGCTGGCGCCAGCGCGGATGCAACTCCCCCACATGGCCGACGCACCGGCCATCGACCAGCACACGCGCACAGCGCCCCGGATGCAGGGCCGGGTGCTCCCCGGGTTCGAAGCGGGCCTGGCGAGGCGCCAGCAGGGTCTCCACATCGCCCTTGACGTCGAAGAAATCGACCACGCGCTCCTCGTGCCCCCACTGCAGCTCGTCCACCGGGCCGTAGGCCAGGCCACTGACGAACAGCGGCTGACGCAGACCGGCCACCGTGGTGTCCGATTCGGCCACCGAAGCATCACGCAGGAACACCTTTCCGGCCTCGAACACGCGCACCCTCGGCGCCTTGCGCGCCAGATTGAAACGCAGCACCTGCACCAGGCTGCCGATCAGGCTGGAGCGCATCACGCTCAAGGGCGCAGCGATGGGGTTGAGCAATTCGATGGGATGCTCATTGCCGGCAAAGTCGCGTTCCCACTGCGGTTCGACGAAGCTGAAATTCAGCGTCTCCTGGTAGTCCAGCGCGGCCAGGGCGTGGCGCACCGCATGCAGGCTGCGGCGGGCCTCCGAACGCACCTTCGCCACCGTGGGGGCCAGGGGCGGCGTGTCGGGCAGCCGGTCGTAGCCCAACACGCGAATCACCTCCTCGATGAGGTCTTCCTCGATCTGCAGGTCGAAGCGCCAACTGGGGGGCTGCACAGTGAGGCGCCCCGGTTCCTGTGTGACCTGCAGTCCAAGGCGCTCGAACACGCCGGCACAGTCCTCCTGTGTGACCGGCATGCCAATCACCTTGCAGGCCCGCTCCACACGCAGCGTCACGGGGGCCCGCTCGGGCAGACGCAGCACATGGTCGTCCATCGGGCCAGCCTCACCACCGCAGATGTCCAGCACGAGCTGCGAGATGCGCTCGATGTGCTCCACCGTCAGTGCCGGATCCACGCCACGCTCGAAGCGATGCCCGGCATCGGTCGAGAAGTTGTAGCGGCGCGAACGGCCCGCGACGGCCTTGGGCCACCAGAAAGCCGCCTCGACATAGATGTTGCGCGTCTGGTCGGAGGTGGACGTGCGCTCGCCCCCCATGATGCCGGCCAGCGATTCGACCGCCAGCTCATCCGCGATCACGCCGACTTGGGCGTCCACCTCGATGGTGTCGCCATTGAGCAGTTCCAGTCGCTCGCCCGGGCGACCCCAGCGCACCGTCAGTCCGCCGTGGATCTTGTCGAGATCGAAGATGTGCGAGGGCCGGCCGTACTCGAACATCACGTAGTTAGAGATGTCCACCAAGGCGTTGACCGAACGCTGGCCGCAACGCGCCAAGCGCTCGACCATCCAGGCCGGCGTGGCCGCACGCGGGTTCACGTTGCGGATGATGCGGCCCGAAAAGCGACCGCACAGGTCCGGTGCCTCGATGTGTACCGGCAGCCTGTCCGAGTGGCTCACTTTCACGGGCGGGAAGACCGGTTGCTTCAACGGCGCGCCCGTCAGCGCCGACACCTCGCGCGCGATGCCGTAGACGCTCAGGCAATGCGCCAGGTTCGGCGTGAGCTTGAGCGTGAACAGCGTGTCATCCAGCGCGAGGACGTCCCGCAGGTTGCGCCCCACCGGCGCATCCTCGTCCAGCACCAGCAACCCTTCGTGATCGTCGGAGAGCTTGAGCTCGCGTGCCGAGCACAGCATGCCCTGGCTCTCCACGCCGCGCAACTTGCCGAGCTTGATGCGCAAGGGCTCGCCACCGTCGTGCGGCGGCGGCAGCTCGGCGCCCACGAGGGCACAGGGCACCTTCAGCCCCGCGCGCACGTTCGGCGCACCACACACGATCTGTAGCATCTGCCCCGTGCCGGCATCGACGCGGCAGACGTTCAGCCGATCGGCATTGGGATGGCGCTCCACCTCCAGCACCCGGGCCACCACCACCGAGGAGAACGGCGGGGCCACGGGGCGCAGATCCTCCACCTCCAGGCCGGCCATCGTCAGCAGTTCGGCCAGGGCCTCGGTGCTCAGCGGCGGGTTGCAGAACTCGCGCAACCAGGACTCGGGAAATTGCACGTCGTCTTCCTTGCAGACAGAGTCGAACGATGGACGGGTCAGCGGAACTGCGACAAGAAACGCAGGTCGCCGTCGAAAAACAGGCGCAGGTCGTTCACGCCGTAGCGCAGCATGGCCAGGCGGTCGATGCCCGAGCCGAAGGCAAAGCCGATGTAGCGCTCAGGGTCCAGGCCCATGTTGCGGATCACCTGCGGATGCACCTGGCCCGAGCCGGACACCTCCAGCCAACGGCCCTCCAAGGGCCCGCTGCCGAACATCATGTCGATCTCGGCGCTCGGCTCGGTGAATGGGAAGTAGCTGGGCCGGAAGCGGATGCGCATGTCCGTGGTCTCGAAGAACTCCTGCAGGAAGTTGACGTAGACCGACTTCAGGTCCTTGAAGCTCACGTTCTCGCCCACCCACAGGCCCTCGACCTGATGGAACATTGGCGAATGGGTCGCATCGCTGTCGACCCGGTAGGTCCGCCCCGGAGCGATCACGCGAATGTCCGGGATCGGACGGCCCGCATCGAGCAGCGCCTGGTGGCGCTTGACATGCTGCACCGCATGCCGGATCTGCATCGGGCTCGTGTGGGTGCGCAGCAAGTGGCCGCCCTCCACGTAGAAGGTGTCGTGCATCGAACGGGCCGGATGGTCCTGCGGCGTGTTCAGCGCCGTGAAATTGAACCAGTCCGACTCGATCTCCGGCCCGTCGGCCACGTCGAATCCCATCGAACCGAAGATCGCCTCGATGCGCTCCATGGCCCGGGTCACGGGATGCAGGCCAGCCGGACCACGGCGGCGCCCCGGCAGGCTCACGTCCAGAGCCTCGGTGCGCAACTGGCGTTCCAGCTCAGCATCGGCCAGGGTCTGCCGGCGGGCGTTGAGCAGGGCCTCGACCCGCTGCTTGACCTCATTGATGGCCGCTCCGCGCGTCTTCTTCTCCTCGGGCGGCAGTGCGGCCAAGCCCCTGAGCAGCTCCGTCAGACGGCCGGACTTGCCCAGGTAGCGGGCCTTGGCGTTCTCCAGGTCGGCCGGGGTCGGGGCGGCGTCGAAGTCCGCACGGGCGCTGTGGACCAGTTGTTCGAGCTCGTTCATGCGTGGATGGCGTCAGGTTCCGGTGCCGGGCTCGCCAGGCAAGCCCTGCGGCAATAAAAAAAGGCCGAACCCGGTGTCGGCCTTTCCGGCTGCCCGGCCTCCAGGCCGGGGAGCTGCAATGTCGGGCCCGCACCCTTGCGGACCCATCACGGCAATCAAGCAGCGAGTTGAGCCTTCACCTTGTCGACGATGCTGCCAAAAGCCGCCGGATCGTGCACGGCCAGATCGGCCAGCACCTTGCGGTCGATTTCGATCGCCGCCTTCTTGATGCCGTTCATGAACTTGCTGTAAGTCAGACCGCGCTCACGCACCGCCGCGTTGATGCGGGCGATCCAGAGCTGGCGGAATTCGCGCTTCTTGGCGCGACGGTCACGGTAGGCATACTGCCCGGCCTTCATCACCGCCTGTTTGGCGATGCGGAAGACGTTCTTGCGACGCCCCCGGAAGCCCTTGGCCAGGGCCAGGACCTTCTTGTGACGAGCGCGCGCGGTGACACCACGTTTGACGCGAGGCATGTGCTTTCTCCTTCAACCCGAGCGTTTACAGACCAGCAAAGGGCATCATCTGAGCGATGTGACCCATGTTGGTGTCGTGCACGTTGACCGCGCCGCGCAGTTGGCGCTTGCGAGTGGTCGACTTCTTGGTGAGGATGTGGCGCTTGAACGCCTGACCGCGCTTGACGGTGCCACCCGGGCGAACGCGGAACCGTTTGGCCGCGCTCTTCTTGGTCTTCATCTTGGGCATGACTGCTCCTTCTTCGTTGTGCCCGCAAGGCGCCGCGAACCTTTCGCGGGCTTGTCGGCCCCGGGCCACTTGCCCCGGCGTGGCGACCCACCACCGCCGGGCTGCCGATCACCCGAGGGTGATCACTTTTTCTTCTTCGGCGCCAGGATCATGATCATCTGGCGCCCTTCCAGTTTGGGCATGTTCTCGACCACGCTCACATCGGCCAGGTCATCGCGCACGCGCTCGAGCAGCCGCATGCCGATCTCCTGGTGCGTGATCTCACGTCCGCGGAACCGCAGCGTCACCTTGCCCTTATCGCCATCTTCGAGGAAACGACGCAGATTGCGCAGCTTGATCTGGTAGTCGCCCTCGTCGGTGCCGGGGCGGAACTTCACCTCTTTGATATCGATGACGTGCTGCTTCTGCTTCGCCTCGTGCGCCTTTTTCTGCTCCTGGTACTTGAACTTGCCGTAATCCATCAGGCGGCACACCGGAGGGTTCGCCGTGGCCGCGATCTCGACCAGATCGACATCAGCCTCAGCGGCCATGCGCAAAGCCTCAGCGAGGCTCACGATGCCCAGCGGCTCGTTGTCAGGCCCGTTGAGCCGCACCTCGGGCGCGGTGATCTCACGGTTCAGGCGATGCTTGCGCTCCGCGTTCGGGATGCGACGGTCAAGAAAAGTAGCGATGGTTCAAATCCCCAGGGGCCAGACCCCAATAACAATCACACACGCACCCTGCGGCCACGGGGGTGGAGCCCCACCCCGCGTCACAGCTTCTGGGCAATGTCGCTCGCGATCTTCTGAATGAAGGTATCGAGGGCCATCACACCGAGATCCTGGTTGCCTCGGGCGCGCACCGCGACGGCTCCGGACGCCTTTTCCTTGTCACCCACGACAAGGATGTACGGAACCTTCTGCAAGGAATGCTCGCGGATTTTATACGTGATCTTTTCGTTACGCAAATCGGTCGCGATCCTAAGTCCTTGTTTTTGCAGCATTTTGGCCACTTCCCGGACATAGTCGGCTTGGGCGTCGGTGATGTTGGCCACCACCACCTGCACCGGCGCCAGCCACACCGGCAGTGCCCCGGCATGCTGCTCGATCAGGATGCCAATGAAGCGCTCCAGGCTGCCCACGATGGCCCGGTGCAGCATCACGGGTGTGCGACGCGAGCCGTCCTCGGCCACATACTCGGCCTCCAGGCGCTGGGGCATCGAGAAATCCACCTGTATCGTGCCGCACTGCCACTGGCGCCCCAGGGCGTCCTTGAGCGTGTATTCGATCTTCGGCCCGTAGAACGCCCCGTCGCCCGGAGCAATCTCGAACTCGCAGCCGGCCCTGCGCAGGCTTTCCATCAGGGCATGCTCGGCTTTGTCCCAGGACTCGTCCGAGCCGATGCGCGCCTCGGGCCGTGTGGCCACCTTGTAGATGATCTGCTCGAAGCCGAAGTCTTTGTAGACCTTTTGCAGCAGGGCCGTGTAGGCCACGCATTCGTCGAGGATCTGGTCCTCGGTGCAGAAGATGTGGCCGTCATCCTGCGTGAAGCCGCGCACCCGCATGATGCCGTGCAGACCGCCTGTGGGCTCGTTGCGGTGGCACTGGCCGAACTCGCCATAGCGCAGCGGCAGGTCGCGGTAGCTCTTGATGCCCTGCTTGAAGATCAGCAGGTGGCCCGGGCAGTTCATGGGCTTGAGCGCGTAGTCGCGCTTTTCGCTTTCGGTCGTGAACATGTTGTCCCGGTACTTGTCCCAGTGGCCGGTCTTCTCCCACAGCGTCCTGTCCAGGATCTGCGGGCCCTTGACCTCCTGGTAGCCGTTGTCGCGGTACACGGCACGCATGTACTGCTCCACCTGCTGCCACAAGGCCCAGCCCTTGGGATGCCAGAACACCAGGCCTGGTGCATGGTCGTCCAGGTGGAACAGGTCGAGTTCACGACCGAGTCGGCGGTGGTCGCGCTTCTCAGCCTCCTCGAGCATGCGCAGGTACTGCTCGAGTTCTTCCTTCGTGGCCCAGGCCGTGCCGTAGATGCGCTGCAACTGCTCGTTGCGGTGGTCGCCCCGCCAGTAGGCGCCCGCCACCTTCATCAGCTTGAAGTGCTTGAGCTTGCCCGTACTGGGCACGTGCGGGCCGCGGCACAGGTCGGTGAAACGGCCTTCGCTGTAGAGCGACACTTCCTCGCCGGCCGGGATGCTCGCGATGATCTCGGCCTTGTAGTGCTCGCCCAGGCTTTTGAAATAGGCCACCGCCTCGTCGCGCGGCACGACCTTGCGCTCCACCGGCTCATTCTTCCTGGCCAGCTCGGCCATCTTCTGCTCAATGGCGGCCAGGTCTTCCGGCGTGAAGGGGCGCTTGTAGGCGAAGTCGTAATAGAAGCCGTTCTCGATCGTCGGCCCGATGGTCACCTGGGCGTCAGGGAACAGCTCCTTCACGGCATAGGCCAGCAGATGTGCCGTGGAGTGGCGCAGGATGTCCAGGCCGTCGGCATCCTTGTCGGTGACGATGGACAGGGGCACGTCCTGACCGTCGATCACGAAACTGGTGTCGACCAGTCGGGCCTGCTCACCGCGCCCGACACGCCCGGCCAGCGCGGCCTTGGCCAGGCCGGGGCCGATCGATGCGGCCACTTCGGCCACCGAGACCGGTGCAGGGAACTCGCGGCGCGAACCGTCAGGGAGTTGAACGCTAACCATGGGATCTCCGGAAACGAAAAAGCGCGGGGGTCGCCGCGCTTTTCATCCAGGAAGAACAAAGACAAACGAAAGCCGCGGCCGACCGACTAGACCTCAAGGGTAAAAGGGGTCGAAGTTCGCGGTGTCATAACCCGTCGTGCCTTTCTCGCTCTTGCTGGTAAAAGATGGCCTCATTGTACTGCAAGACCCCAAAAAAACGCCCGCGGGCCGTGAAGCCTGCGGGCCAAGAGCATCCACCAGGATGCGGGAGCTTTTCCAGCCGCCGGCCTTGCAGACCGGCGATCGGCATGGGGGTTCACCCGTGCTTGTGGTCGAAGAACTGCTCGTCCTCGGTCGAGCCCTTGAGCGCGGCGGTGGACGCCTCGCGCTCGATAGTCGTGGTCACGGCGTCGAAGTAGCCGGTGCCCACCTCGCGCTGGTGCTTCACGGCAGTGAAACCCTTCTCGGCGGCGGCGAATTCCTTCTCCTGCAGCTCGACGAAGGCGCTCATCTGGTTGCGGGCATAGCCGTAGGCCAGCTCGAACATCGAGTAGTTCAAGCTGTGGAAGCCGGCCAGCGTGATGAACTGGAACTTGTAGCCCATGGCGCCCAGCTCGCGCTGGAACTTGGCGATGGTGGCGTCGTCCAGGTTCTTCTTCCAGTTGAACGAAGGCGAGCAGTTGTACGCCAGCAGCTTGCCGGGGAACTGCTTGTGGATGGCCTCGGCGAACTTCTTGGCGTACACGAGGTCGGGCTTGCCGGTTTCACACCAGATCATGTCCGCATAGGGCGCGTAGGCCAGACCACGCGCCACCGCCTGATCCAGGCCGGGTTTGGTGCGGAAGAAGCCTTCGACCGTGCGCTCGCCGGTGCAGAAGGGCTTGTCGTTGTCGTCGATGTCGCTGGTGATGAGGTCGGCCGCCTCGGCGTCGGTGCGGGCGATCAGCACCGTGGGCGTGCCCATCACGTCAGCCGCCAGACGGGCAGCGACGAGCTTGGCCACGGCCTCGCGGGTGGGCACCAGCACCTTGCCGCCCATGTGGCCGCACTTCTTCACCGAGGCGAGCTGGTCCTCGAAGTGCACGCCGGCCGCGCCCGCCTCGATCATGGCCTTCATCAGCTCGAAGGCGTTGAGCACGCCACCGAAGCCGGCTTCGGCATCGGCCACGATAGGCGCAAAGAAGTCGATATCGTTCTTGCCCTCAGACCACTGGATCTGGTCGGCGCGCTGGAAGGTGTTGTTGATGCGGCGCACCACGGCCGGCACGGAGTTGGCCGGGTACAGCGACTGGTCGGGGTACATCTCGCCGGCCAGGTTGGCGTCACCGGCGACCTGCCAGCCCGACAGGTAGATGGCCTTCAGGCCGGCCTTGACCTGCTGCATCGCCTGGTTGCCCGTCAGCGCCCCCAGGGCGTTGACGAAGGGCTCGGTGTTGACCAGGTTCCACAGCTTCTCGGCGCCACGCTTGGCCAGCGTGTGCTCGATCTGGATCGAGCCGCGCAGACGCACCACGTCGGCGGCGCTGTAGCCGCGTTTGATCCCCTTCCAACGGGGGTTCTCGGCCCAGTCCTTCTCGAGGGCGGCGGCTTGTTGTTCGCGGGTCAAGTTGCTCATGAGAGGCTCCGTTCTGACAAAGAGACAAGGGGTTGCAATGGACTCAAGCATAGGGAGCCGTCGAAGTCTCGCCAAGACTTATGTCTTATATAAGACTGAAAAATTTTGTGAGTTAAATCAATGACTTGATGGCTTGATTTCTCAATACGAAATAGTAACTACCACAATGAAAAATTCTGGCGCGGTGCAGCAGAGCTTTATTTCACATCACAAAAACAGATTTCCGTCATGTGGAAGCTCAGGGGCGACCACCGGTCGCGCCTGCATCGCCCGCCGGTGTCGGTGCAACAGGCGCATGGCGCAGCCAGTCGGGCGGGCTCAGCACGCGGCGTCCCTGGACATAGCGCGGATGGATTTCATAGATCAGGCAATCCAGCATCCGCCCCGCCACCTCCACCGCCACACGACGCTTGACGTATTCGTCGCGCTGCTGGGGGTAGAGCTCCTCGATGCCGTCGAGCACACGCTCGAGCACGGGGTCGAGGGCATACACCTCCCCCACCACCGCCGGTCCCTGCGCGTCCAGGAGGAGCCCGGGATAGCTGCCCAGGCTGTACAGCCAACCGCGCACCGTTGCCGCGCCGACGAAGCGGCCGGGCGGGTCCAGGCGGGTGATGTCATTGGCCCCACCCCGACGCAGGGTGCCGTAAACGAAGACATGGTCCAGCCCGCTGGGCTGATACAGGGTGCTCATGGGGTTGTTCAAGCTCAGATCTCCAAGGCTGTGGTGTGCTTGACAGTGCGCAGCACCAGCATGGAATTCAATCGCACGACTCCGGGCAGTCGTGACAACACCGTTTCATGGAAGGACTCCAGATCCGCCGCATCGCGGTAGGTGAAACGGACCAGATAGTCATGGCTGCCGGCCACGTAGTAGCAGTCCAGAATGGCCGCCTCGGCCCGCACGGCATCCTCAAAGGCCTGCCGGGTCTGCGGCGTGATGCTCTCCAGATTGACGATGGTGAAGGACGTCCCCGGCTGCCCCACCGCCCGCGGATGGAGCAAGGCTACGTACCGGGCGATCACCCCCTCCTCCTCCAGGCGCCGCACGCGCCGCAGGCAGGCCGAGGGCGACAGGTGCACACGTTCGGCCAGATCCTGATTGGAGATGCGGCCATCGTCCTGCAGGATCCTCAGGATCTGCCGGTCGATGGCATCGAGTTGCACGGCGGCGTCGGGTCGTTGCATCGTCTGCGAATAATGTCCGTCCTGGCGGCATGATATTGCGCCAGCGGGCTCTCAGCCCTGTCGACTCGCATGCACATTGCGCGGCCGGCTCACTAGACTAGGGTCCCTGCCCTGGCCACCGAGGAGAACATCATGCGCCCTGAGCTCGACGCCTACTGGATGCCGTTCACGGCCAACCGTCAGTTCAAGAAGGCACCCCGGCTGCTGGCCCGTGCCGAAGGCATGCATTTCTGGACCCCGGAGGGTCGCCAGGTGCTCGATGGCGTGGCCGGGCTGTGGTGCGTCAACGCCGGCCATGCGCGACCCAAGATCGTGCAGGCGATCCAGCAGCAGGCCGGTGAACTCGATTACGCGCCCCCCTTCCAGATGGGCCATCCCAAAGCCTTCGAGCTGGCCGAACGGCTGGTGAAGCTCACGCCCCCCGGCCTGAACAAGGTGTTCTACACGAACTCGGGCTCGGAGTCGGTGGAGACGGCGCTGAAGATGGCGTTGGCCTACCACCGAGTGCGCGGCGAAGGCCAGCGCACGCGGCTGATAGGTCGCGAGCGGGGTTACCACGGCGTGAACTTCGGCGGCATCTCGGTGGGTGGCATGGTGGCCAACCGCAAGATGTTTGGCACCCTGCTGGCGGGGGTGGATCACATCCGCCACACGCATGACCCGGCGCGCAATGCCTTCTCGCGCGGCCAGCCGGCCTTTGGCGCCGAGTTTGCCGACGATCTCGAGCGCTTGGTGGCCCTGCATGACGCCTCGACGATCGCCGCCGTGATCGTCGAGCCGGTGGCCGGCTCCACCGGGGTGCTGATCCCGCCGCAGGGCTACCTGCAGCGCCTGCGCGAGATCTGCGACAAACACGGCATCTTGCTGATCTTCGACGAGGTCATCACTGGCTTCGGTCGCACCGGTCAGCCTTTTGCAGCGCAGACCTTCGGCGTGACGCCCGACCTGATGACGGTGGCCAAGGGCATCACCAACGGCTGCGTGCCGATGGGCGCGGTCTTCGTCAAGCAGGAGATCCACGACGCCTTCATGCAGGGGCCCGAACACCTGATCGAGTTCTTCCACGGCTACACCTACTCGGCCCACCCTCTGGCCTGCGCCGCCGCACTGGGGACACTGGACACCTACGCACAGGAGGGCCTGCTCACACGGGCGCGTGAGCTGGAGGCGTACTTCGCCGATGCCGTGCACACGCTGCGGGGGCTGCCGCATGTGATCGATGTGCGCAACATCGGGCTGGTGGGCGGCATCGAACTCGCCCCCCGACCCGAGGAACCGGCCAAGCGCGCGTTCGAGGTCTTTCTCGACTGCTGGGAACAAGGTGTCCTGATCCGCAC
The DNA here is from genome assembly GCF_056746695.1 of Caldimonas hydrothermalis. NCBI lineage: Bacteria > Pseudomonadati > Pseudomonadota > Betaproteobacteria > Burkholderiales > Sphaerotilaceae > Caldimonas > Caldimonas hydrothermalis. The sequence continues at coordinate 171,326 of NZ_JBWQXA010000004.1, forward strand.
CACCGGCGATACGATCGCGCTGTCGCCGCCCCTGATCATCGAGAAGGCACAGATCGACCGGATCGTCGAGACCGTGGCCGCGGCCATCCGGCGGGTGCGCTGACCCATGTGCCACGCTTGCCGCATGCGCGCCACTGAGGCGAGGACGTCGCTTTGAGCGCTGCCGTCCCCATGGCGGCCTACGCCAGCTTGGCCCTGAGCATGGCCCTGGTGGGCAGCTACGTGGCGCTGTCCAAGATTCTGGTGCTCGTCTTCCCGGTGATGCTGCTGGCCTGGCTGCGCTTTGGCATCGCCGCGGTGGCCATGGCCGGCTGGGTGCGCCGCCGGCCGGGCGAGCGGCCGCTCTCCCCGGCTGACCGCCGGCTGCTGTTCTGGGAGTCCTTCTTCGGCAACTTCCTGTTCTCGGTGTGCATGCTGTTCGGTGTGTCGCTCACCTCGGCTCTGGCCGCCGGCGTGATCATGGCGTCCATCCCGGCCGTGGTGGCCGTGCTGTCGTGGTGGCTGCTGGGCGAGCGCATCACCCCCAGGGTGCAGGCCGCCATCGTGTTGGCCGTGGGCGGAATCGTCCTGCTCTCGGTGGCCAAGACGGCCGACTCCAGTTCCGGGATGGGAGGACTGCGCAGCCTGTTGGGCAATGCCCTGCTCTTTGCCGCCGTCTGCTGCGAAGCGCTGTATGTGGTCATCGGCAAGAAGCTCACTGGCAACGTCTCGGCCCAGCGCATCAGCGCCCTGGTGAACCTCTGGGGCTGGGCTCTGGTCACGCCCTTCGGGCTGGTGGCGGCGCTGCAGTTCGACTTCAGCGGCGTCGCGCCCGGTCACTGGGGGCTGCTGGTCTTTTACTCGCTGGCGGCCAGCATGATCACCGTGTGGCTTTGGATGACAGGACTGCGCCACGTCCCGGCCGCATCGGCGGGCATTTTCACGGTCTTTCTGCCGATCAGCGCAGGACTGGTCGGGGTGCTGGCCCTGGGCGAGCGCTTCACGCCCTTGCATGCGGTGGCCTTCGGGCTGGCCCTGGCCGGTGTGGTGCTCGCCACCTGGCCGGCGCGACGGCCGGCGCTGGCCGCCTGAACGGGAATCGGACCTCAGCCGGCGACCACACCCTCGGGCTCTCGTGCCGCCGCAGCGGCGCGCGCCATGGCCTGGTGAGCCAGGACCATGACTTCGGCCGGAGCCCGCTGCCGAAGCCGGTGATCAGACCACACCTGGCGCCATCGACGTGCACCCGGCACGCCGTTGTACAGGCCCAGCATGTGCCGCACGATGTGGGGCCAGGGCACGCCGTGCCGGGCCTGCTGGCGTTCGCAATAGGCCACCATCGCGGCTTCGATGGCCGCCCGGTCGGGCGCTGGCCCGGCCTGCCCGAAGAACCGGGTGTCCCAATGGGCCATCGCATAGGGGTTGTGATAGGCCTGGCGGCCGATCATCACACCGTCCACGTGTGCGAGCTGGGCGGCCATCGCCTCGTCGTCCTTCAGGCCACCGTTGATCGCAATGGTCAAGTGGGGGAACTCGCGCTTGAGGCGGTGCACGATCTCGTAACGCAGCGGCGGAATCTCGCGGTTTTCCTTGGGGCTCAGTCCCTGCAGCCAGGCGTTGCGGGCATGCACGATGAAGACTTCGCAACCGGCCTGCGCCACGGTGCCCACGAAATCGCGCACGAAGTCGTAGCTCTCCTGCTGGTCCACACCGATGCGGTGCTTCACGGTCACCGGGAGATCCACCGCATCGCGCATGGCTTTGACCGCATCGGCCACGAGGTCGGCCTCCTTCATCAAGCAGGCGCCGAAGGCCCCGCGCTGCACACGCTCGCTGGGGCAGCCGCAGTTCAGATTCACCTCGTCATAGCCCCAGCGTTGCGCCAATCGGGCACAGGCGGCCAGATCCTCGGGCTCGCTGCCCCCCAATTGAAGCGCGACCGGATGCTCTTGCGCGTCGTGGTCCAGGTGCCGGGCCACGTCCCCATGCAGCAGCGCGCCGGTGGTCACCATCTCGGTGTACAGGCGCGTGTGCCGGGTGATCAGCCGATGGAAATAGCGGCAGTGCCGGTCCGTCCAGTCCATCATCGGGGCGACGGACACTCGCCAAGGGCTGAGATCGAATGGGGTCTGGGTCACGCGCGCGAGCAGGCAAAAATGAGATTGTCGCAGCGCGGCGGCGTCCGTGCCGGCGCGGGGAATTCAAAGGTCGAGCACGTAGACCTGGGCGGTCTGGCGCTCCTGCTCGTTGTGGCCGGCCAGGGCCAGGCCCCACTCGTTGCCCAGCGCACCGACGCTGGGCTGCAGCCCGGCAGTCATCACGGCCACTTCCTCCGAGCTGGCATCGAAGTCGAGCAGGTGGCGGCGCTCCCGGTCGAAGAGGCGGGCCACCATGGCGCCGCTGTGCTCGATGATCAGCAGGTACTTCGCGGGGGCTTGCATCGCGTCACTCCCGGACCTCGCATTGCCGCCCAGCGTAGCACGCGGCCCCAGCTCGCGCGATGGTTCAGCGCAACCCGTTCAGGGGGTGGGCATGGGCTGGCCAGGGGCTCACGAAGAAAGCCTGCACCATCGCCGGGGTGACGTCCTCGACGCGTGGCGGGTTCCAGCGCGGCGCGTGGTCCTTGTCCACGGCCAGGGCACGGATGCCCTCCACCGTCTCGCTGGCAGCGCCCGGGCGCAGATGGAAGCAGTGGCGCACCAGGTCGCGCTCCATGCGCAGGTCCTCGGCCAGCGTCATGCGACGGGCACGGCGCACCTGCTCCAGCGTGACCGCCAGCATCAGGGGCGAGCGCTTGCGCAGGGTGGCCGCGATCTCGGCCGGCCAGGGGCCGTCGGTCTCCCCGTCCAGCGCCGCCAGGATGGCTGCAACGTCTGCGCCGGCAAAGCAGCGATCGATGGTCGCCCGGTGAGCCTGCAGCACGGGCGTCGGTGCGTCGCGCAAGCGCGACCGGGCCCGCTCCAGCAGACTCACGGCATCCGCATCGACAGACAGCGCCTCGACCAGACCGTCCAGTGCCTCGCTGGGCAGGTAGCCATCGGCCAGCCCCCAGGCGATCGCGTCGCCTGCTCCGATCACCTGGCCGGTCAGCGCCAGGAACTCACCGACCCGCCCCGGGCAGCGCGACAGAAACCAGCCCCCGCCCACATCGGGAAAGAGGCCGATGTTGGTCTCGGGCATGGCCATCTTTGTGCGCTCGGTGACGATGCGCAGCGCCGCCCCCTGACTGATGCCCATGCCTCCGCCCATCACGATGCCGTCCATCAACGCGATGTAGGGCTTCGGGTAACCATGGATCAGGTGGTTGAGGGTGTACTCCTCGGTGAAGAAATCCTCCAGCCGCGGATCGCCCGCCAGGGCGGCCTGGTGGAAGAAGCGGATGTCCCCGCCGGCGCAGAAGGCCACCCCCTTGCCTTCCCGGGTGGCCCCACGCACCAGCACGGCCTGCACCGCGGGATCATCGCGCCAGGCCAGCAGCAAGGCGGTGAGGTCGCGGATCATCGACAGCGACAGGGCGTTCAGCGAGAGCGGACGGTTGAGCGTGATCAGGCCCAGGCTGCCGCGGCGTTCGGCCAGGACCAGGCCCTCGCCGCTCAGTCCGGGAAGGGTCGGGGACATCATCATCGGTCTCCTTGTCGTGTGATGGAAGCATCGGGAACCGGCACGGGTGTTGCACGGCGTGATCGACGCAGACCCAGGGCCTCGTTGACGACCAGCGCCCCCAACACCAGCAATCCCCCCTGCAAAGCATGGGTGGACGGCACCTCGTTGGCGCCCAGCCAGGCCCAGGCCACGCCGAAGATCACCTCCAGCAGGGCCAGCAGGGCGACCTCGGGGGCCGGCAGCACGCGCGCCAGTTGAACCGCGATCAGGCAAGGCACGGCCAACTGGAACACCCCCAGCGTCGCCAGCAGCCTCAGATCATGCGCAGAGGCCTGCAACGGCCAGGCCAGCGGCAGCGTCACGGCCGCGGAGATCACGGCGCCGATCAGCACCGCCGGCAGCAGGTCCTGACGCCGGGCATAGGTGGGCTGGTGGGTCGTGCGCTGGATCACCGTCCAGTTGACGGCCGCCGCCAGCGGTACGCCCAGTGCGACGAGGGTGCCGAGCAGGTGGCGCAACTCGGCCCCGGCCAGCTCGCGGCCGTACATCCACGCGATCCCGGCACCGGCCACGGCAATGGCGCCCCAGGTCCGCTCAGGCAGGCGGTGGCCGAGCGCCAGGCGTGCCAGCAGCGCGGTCATCAATGGGCCCAGGGCCATCGTCACCAGCACATTGGCCACCGACGTGAGCGTGAGCGCCACCATGAAGCAGGTGTACATGATGGACCACATCACGCCCGACACCCACAGCGGCCAGCCACCATGGCGCAGCTCCTCCCACAAGCCTCGCCCCTTCCACAGGAGCAGGGCCACGGCCATGAAGGCCGCATTGAAGAAGCTGCGCCAGAAGGTCACTTCGAAGGAGCGCGCCGCCTCGAGCTGACGCGTGACCACCCCGGCGATGCTCCACATCAGCGTCACCAGCACCATCAGCGCGACGGCACGGCCGTGCGTCATGTCCTTGCCCCCTCGTCGTGCCCTGCGGGCGGCCGCTCAGGCGGCCTCGCGCTGCGCGCGCTTGCGCTCGTGCTCTTTCAGCAAGCGCTTGCGCAGACGGATCGACCTCGGGGTGATCTCGACCAGTTCGTCGTCCTCGATGAACTCGACGGCGTACTCCAGCGTCAGCTCGATCGGCGGGGTGAGCCTGATCGCATCCTCTTTGCCCGAGACGCGGAAGTTGGTGAGCTGCTTCGTGCGCACCGCATTGACGACGAGGTCGTTCTCGCGGCTGTGGATGCCCACGATCATTCCTTCATAGACCGGATCCCCCGGCTTGACGAACATGCGGCCCCGGTCATCGAGCTTGCCCAGGGCGTAGGTGACGATCTCGCCGTCCTCCTGGCTGACCAGCACGCCGTTTTTGCGTCCCTCGATCTCGCCTTTGTAGGGTTCGTAGCCATCGAAGATGTTGCTCAGCAGGCCGGTGCCGCGCGTGAGGTTGAGGAACTCGTTCTGGAATCCGATGAGGCCCCGTGCCGGGATGCGGTACTCCAGGCGCACCCGCCCCATGCCGTCGGGCTCCATGTTGACCAGTTCTCCCTTGCGCAGGCCCAGGGCCTGCATCACACCGCCTTGGTGCTGCTCCTCCACGTCGGCGGTGACGAGCTCCATCGGCTCGCAGCGCTGGCCGTCGATCTCGCGGAAGACCACGCGGGGCTTGGAGACGGCCAGCTCGTAGCCCTCGCGGCGCATGTTCTCCAGCAGGATGGTCAGGTGCAGTTCGCCCCGCCCTGAGACCTCGAAGACGCCATCTTCCCCGGTTTCTCGCACGCGCAAGGCCACGTTGGACTGCAGTTCCTTCTGGAGACGGTCCCAGATCTGGCGGCTCGTGACGAACTTGCCCTCGCGTCCGGCCAGCGGCGAGGTATTGACGCAGAAGTTCATCGTCAGTGTCGGCTCGTCGATTTTGAGCATCGGCAGCGGCTGCGGTTGATCGATCGACGTCACGGTCACGCCGATGCCGATGTCCTCGATCCCGTTGATCAGCACGATGTCTCCGGGCCCGGCGGACTCGGCCTGCCGGCGCTCAAGCCCTTCGAACTTCAGGACCTGGTTGACGCGTCCACGGTAGGAGCGGCCGTCCGGCCCCTCCATGACCAGCACGTCCATCGCCGGACGCAGCGTGCCGGCATTGATGCGACCCACACCGATGCGGCCCACATAGGTGGAGTAGTCCAGCGAGGAGATCTGCAACTGCAGCGGCGCATCGGGATCGCCCTGGTGGGCCGGCACATGGCTGAGGATCGTTTCGAAGAGCGGGCTCATGTCCTCACCCCAGCGCGTCCCGGGCTCCCCCTCACGGAGGGAGGCCCAGCCGTTCAGACCCGAGGCATACACCACGGGGAAGTCGAGCTGCTCTTCGGTGGCGCCGAGTTTGTCGAACAGATCGAAGGCGGCGTTGATGACATAGTCCGGGCGTGCACCGGGCTTATCGACCTTGTTGACGACCACGATCGGCTTGAGGCCCAGCGCCAACGCCTTCTTCGTCACGAAGCGGGTCTGCGGCATGGGGCCCTCCTGTGCGTCGATCAGCAGCACGACGCCATCGACCATCGACAGCGCGCGCTCGACCTCGCCGCCGAAATCGGCGTGCCCGGGGGTGTCGACGATGTTGATGTGCGTGCCCCGCCAGCTCACCGCGCAGTTCTTGGCCAGGATGGTGATGCCGCGCTCGCGCTCGAGGTCGTTGCTGTCCATCACCCGCTCGCCGACCTGCTGGTTCTCGCGGAAGGTGCCGGACTGGCGCAGCAACTGGTCCACCAGCGTGGTCTTGCCGTGGTCGACGTGCGCAATGATGGCGATGTTGCGGATGGGCTTGCTCATGATGGGAGGACAAAGGCGACCCGGTCGACGGGTCAGGACTTGTTGAAGGAGACCCCTAGGGCCAGGACTTCGGGGGGGCTCAGCAGCCGCATGGGAATGAGTTCACCGGCACGGACCTGCGCGCTGCCCAGGAAGGCGCCGGCTTGCGGGCCGTAAACGCGCACGGCAGGTGCATCGCGATGGTCCACGCGCCGGCGCATTCCGGCGAGAAAGCGCCCAGCCTCGTCGGCCGTCAGGTGCACCGCCGGCCAGTGTGCGACGAGCACGTCGGGGGGCAACAGGCGCGCATCGCGCCCGGTCTCGTCCATCTGCTCGAGCATCTCGAGCGTGATGGCCTGTTCGACGGACAACGGGCCACTGGCCGTGCGGCGCAGGGCCACCAGGTGGGCACCGCAGCCCAGCGCTTCTCCGAGATCCTCGGCCAGCGTGCGTACATAGGTACCCTTGCTGCACAGGACATCGATCTCCAGCCGGTCGTCCTGCCAGGCCACGAGGTCCAGGCGATGGATCCTCACGCGCCTGGCTGCTCGCTCCACCTCGACTCCGGCACGGGCATACTCGTACAGTGGCCGGCCCTCGCGCTTGAGGGCCGAGTGCATGGGGGGGACCTGGTCGATCTCACCGACGAACCGGGCCAGCGCAGCGTCCACCTGGGCCGCCGTCAGCGACACGGGCCGCTCGTCGAGCACGGCCCCCTCGGCATCGCCCGTGGTGGTGCGGCGCCCCAGTTGCAGCACGGCACGGTAGGCCTTGTCGGCTTCCAGGCTGGCCTGCGAGAACTTGGTGGCCGCCCCGAAGCACAGCGGCAACAGGCCGGTGGCCATGGGGTCCAGCGTGCCGGTGTGACCGGCCTTTTGCGCCCGCAACAGCCGTTTGGCCTTCTGCAGGGCCTCGTTGCTGCTCAGCCCCAGGGGTTTGTCCAGCAGCAGCACACCATGCACCACACGGCGCTCGATGCGTGCGCGCGGCGGCGCAGGGGTGGCAGCAGCCGGCATGGCAGGCTCAGTCCTTGGCACGGGTGGCATTGGCCTGGGCGATCAGCGCGTTCAGGTCGGCGGCCCGCTCGGTCGTGCGGTCGAAGACGAAGTGCAGCGTCGGCACGGTGTGGATCTGCAGGCGCTTGAACAAGCCGTTGCGCAGGTAGCCGGCCGCCTCGTTCAGGGCGGCCTCGGTCTCCTGAGGATCCCCCACCAGCAGCGAGAAGTAGACCTTCGCGTGAGCATAGTCGGGCGTCACCTCCACCGCATTGAGCGTGACCATGCCGATGCGCGGATCCTTCAGCTCGCGGATGAGCTCGGCCACGTCGCGCTGGATCTGGTCGGCCACACGGTGGGCCCGGTTGGGAATGGATCGCTTGTGTCGCATGGTGAGACTCCGGTTGGTGCCAGAAACACAAACCCCGCCCATCTTTCGATCGGCGGGGTCCGAGCGCGTGAGCGCCTCCGCCTTTACAGCGTGCGTGCCACTTCCTTGATCTCGAAGAACTCCAGGTGGTCACCTTCCTGGATGTCGTTGTAGTTCTTGATGTTCAAGCCGCATTCGAAGCCTTCCTTGACCTCGCGCACGTCATCCTTGAAGCGCTTGAGCGACTCCAGCTCTCCGGTGTAGATGACGACGTTGTCGCGCAGCAGACGCAAACGGGCGTTGCGGCGGACCACGCCAGACAGCACCATACAACCGGCGATGGCTCCGACCTTGGAGATGCGGAACACCTGGCGGATCTCGGCGGTACCGATGACCTCTTCCTTCTGTTCCGGTGCGAGCAGGCCCGACATGGCCGCCTTCACTTCGTCGACCGCATCGTAGATGATGTTGTAGTAGCGGATGTCCACCCCATTGTGCTCGGCGAGCTTGCGAGCACCGGCATCGGCCCGGGTATTGAAGCCGATGATGACCGCCTTGGACGCCAGCGCGAGGTTGACGTCGCTCTCGCTGATGCCGCCGACGGCCGCATGCACGATCTGCACCTTGACCTCGTCGGTGGACAGCTTGAGCAGCGAAGACGCGAGCGCTTCCTGCGAGCCCTGCACGTCGGCCTTGATGATCAGCGGCAGCGTCTTCACGTCGCCTTGCCCCATCTGCTCGAACATGTTTTCGAGCTTGGCAGCCTGCTGCTTGGCCAGCTTCACGTCACGGTACTTGCCCTGGCGGAAAGTGGCGATCTCGCGGGCACGGCGCTCGTCGGCCAGCACCATGAACTCGTCGCCGGCCTGGGGCACCTCGGTGAGGCCCTGAATCTCGACAGGGATCGACGGCCCGGCTTCCTGGGTGGGTTTTCCATTCTCGTCGAGCATCGCCCGCACACGACCGTAGCTGGCACCGGCCAGCACGACATCGCCACGCCTGAGCGTGCCCGACTGCACCAGCACGGTGGCCACCGGGCCACGGCCTTTGTCCAGTTTCGCTTCGATGACCAGACCCTTGGCGGGCGCATCCACCGGGGCCTTGAGCTCGAGCACCTCAGCCTGCAGCAGCACGTTTTCCAGCAGGTTGTCGATGCCTTCGCCGGTCTTGGCCGACACCAGGCAGAAAGGGGCATCGCCGCCGTATTCCTCGGGCACCACCTCTTCGGCCACCAGTTCCTGCTTCACGCGATCGGGGTTGGCATCGGGCTTGTCGATCTTGTTGACCGCCACGACGATGGGCACCCCTGCCGCCTTGGCATGGTGAATGGCCTCACGCGTCTGCGGCATCACGCCGTCGTCGGCCGCCACCACCAGGATCACGATGTCGGTGGCCTTGGCGCCACGGGCCCGCATGGCCGTGAAGGCCTCGTGACCGGGCGTGTCCAGGAAGGTGATCGTGCCGCGGGGGGTGTCGACGTGATAGGCGCCGATGTGCTGGGTGATCCCCCCGGCTTCGCCCGCAGCCACGCGCGAGCGGCGGATGTAGTCCAGCAGCGAGGTCTTGCCGTGGTCGACGTGACCCATCACGGTCACCACGGGCGCACGCGTCAACAGCTCGGCCTGCTGGGCAGCCTGGCTTTCCTCGAGGAAGGCCTCCGGGTCATCGAGCTTGGCGGCGAAGGCCTTGTGTCCCATTTCCTCGACCACGATCATCGCGGTTTCCTGGTCGAGCTGCTGGTTGATCGTGACCATCTGGCCCAGCTTCATCAGCTGCTTGATCACTTCGGAAGCCTTGACCGACATCTTGTGGGCCAGGTCGGCCACACTGATGGTCTCGGGCACATGAACCTCGTACACCTGCGGCTCGGTGGGCGCCACGAAGGATGAGGCGCTGTCGCCACGCTCACCCCGGCGGCCACCGCCCTTGGTGGGCGCCCGCCAGCCGCCACGGGTGCCGGCGACGGTGTCGCCGCGGGTCTTGAGGGCGCGCTTCTTCGCCGCATCGTCGGCCCAGCTCGACGACAGCTTTTCGGATTTCACCGACTTTTTGTCGCCTGGTTTGGCTGCGCTCGCAGGTGCCGCCGGCGCGGCAGTGCCGGGTGCTCCGGCCTTCGGCTTGTGGATGGTGCCTTTGATGCCTTCCTTGCTGGCGTCGGCCTTGGGCTTGTCTTCCTCGGGCTTCTTGGCCGTCATCACGCCACGCTTGGGCGCGGCCATCATGGCCCGGATCGCGGCAGCTTCGGCTTCGGCCGCCTTGCGCCGCTTCTCCAGGTCGGCCATGCGCTGCTTTTCCTCGGCCTCGACATCGACGGCCTTGACCACGCGCACGGCCGGCTTCGCAGGCTCGACCGGGGCGGGCGCCTCGGCGGCCGGTGCCGGCGCGGGCGCTTCGGCCGCCCCATCGCCGGCTGCGGCCAGTTCGGCCTGGCGCGCCTGTGCGGCGCGGGCCTTCTCGGCCGCTTCGCGCTCGGCCGCCTCGCGCGCACGGGCCTCGGCCTCCTCGCGCTGACGCCGTTCCTGTTCCTCGCGCTGCCGGCGCTTCTCGGCCAGTTCCTCTTCCTGACGGCGCAGGAGCTCGGCTTGGCGACTGGCTTCCTCCTCGCGGCGGCGCAGCTCCGCGTCATCGACAACGGGCTTGGCAGCAGCCACTTCCTCCACCGGCGCGGTGCTCTCGTCACGCTTGACGAACACGCGCTTCTTGCGCACCTCCACCTGGATCGTGCGTGCCTTGCCCGAGGCATCGGCCTGCTTGATCTCGGTGGTGGACTTCTTGGTGATCGTGATCTTCTTGCGCTCGGTGCCGGCGGTCCCATGCGCCGTGCGCAGGTAGTCCAGCAGGCGCTCCTTGTCGGACTCGGTCAGCGAGTCTTCCGGAGAGGCTTTCGCCACCCCGGCGGACTTCAACTGCTCGAGCAGCGTCGCCGCGGGGCGGTTCAGCTCGGAGGCGAACTGTGCGACTGTGGTAACGGCCATTGTGTGTGATCCTTGACGAGCTTGCAGTGGCTGGACGGGCGGAACCTCTGTACAGCCCCTCAGGCCGTGAACCAGTGTTCTCGGGCCTTCATGATGAGCGCCTTGGCCTGTGCCTCATCGACACCGGTCATTTCGGTCAGCTCATCGACAGCCAGGTCGGCGAGGTCATCGCGGGTATGGATGCCGGCATCGGCCAGCTTGGCGATCAGCTCCGCATTCAGGCCTTCGAGGTCGCGCAGGTCCTGCGACACCTCCTCGACCTTCTCCTCGCGGGCGATCTCCATCGTCAGCAGCGCATCCTTGGCGCGGGTGCGCAGCTCGTTGACGGTGTCTTCGTCGAAAGCCTCGATCTCCAACATCTCCTGCAGCGGCACATAAGCCACCTCTTCGAGACTGGTGAAACCTTCCTCAATGAGGATGTCAGCCACTTCTTCGTCGACGTCGAGCTTCTCGACGAACAGGCGGCGGATCGCACTGGTCTCCTCGGCCTGTTTGGCCTGGGACTCCTCGGCGGTCATGATGTTGATACGCCAGCCGGTCAACTCCGAGGCCAGGCGCACGTTCTGGCCGCCGCGGCCGATGGCGATTGCGAGGTTCTCCTCGTCGACCACGACGTCCATCGCATGGCGCTCCTCGTCCACCACGATGGAGACGACGTTGGCCGGAGCCAGCGCCCCGATCACGAACTGGGCCGGGTCCTCCGACCACAGCACGATGTCCACACGCTCGCCGGCGAGCTCATTGGTCACGGCATTCACCCGCGAGCCGCGCACGCCCACGCAGGTGCCGATAGGATCGACACGCTTGTCATGCGAGAGCACGGCGATCTTGGCTCGCGAGCCGGGGTCGCGGGCGCAGCTCTTGATCTCCAGCAGACCCTGCTCAATCTCAGGCACTTCCTGGCGGAACAGCTCGATCATGAACTGCGGCGAGCTGCGCGACAGGATGATCTGCGGACCGCGCAGCGTGGGATCGACCTCCTGGATGACCGCACGCACACGGTCGCCGGTGCGCAGGTTCTCCTTTGGGATCATCTCGCTGCGCTTGAGGCGCCCCTCGACGCGGCCGGACTCGACGATGAGGTCGCCCTTGTCCAGACGCTTGACGGTACCCACGAAGATCTTGTCGCCACGGGCCAGGAAGTCGTTGAGCAACTGCTCGCGCTCGGCATCGCGGATTTTTTGCAGGATCACCTGCTTGGCCGCCTGCGCGCCGATGCGACCGATGGGCACGGACTCGACCGGCTCCTCGATGTAGTCGTCGACCTCGATGTCGGGGATCTGTTCACGCGCCTCGAACAGCAAGATCTCGGCGTCGGGCTGCTGCAACCCGGCCTCGTCAGGCACGACGTGCCAGCGACGGAAGGTCTCGTACTCACCGGTCTCGCGGTCGATCACCACACGGATGTCGACCTCGCCCTCATAGAGCTTCTTGGTGGCAGATGCCAAGGCGGCCTCGACCGCGCCGAACACGACATCGCGTTCCACATTCTTCTCGCGCGAGATCGCGTCCACCAACATCAACAGCTCGCGGTTCATGATTCCTGACCTCCGTCTTCTTGTGCACTGTCCGCAGGTGCGGCCGCGGCCTGCCCCTTGCGCCGACCTTTGAAGTCGATCACGGGCACCAGGCGGGCTTCACGCACCTCGTCCAGAGAAAAATCCAATGCCTGATCTTGGGCGCCCTCGCGCAGGACGAGGCGCCAGCCTTCACCCAGGGATTCCAGGATGCCACGGTATTTCTTGCGCCCCTGGAATGCCTGCCTGAGGGTGATGTCCACCTCCTGGCCGGCAAAGCGCCGGTAATCGGCCTCTTTGCGCAAGGGCCGATCCAGTCCGGGGGACGAGACCTCCAGCCGCTGGTAATCGACGTTCTCGACCTCCAGGACGTACTGGAGCTGACGCGTCACCTTCTCGCAATCGTCGACGGTGATGAAGGCACCATTCGGGTCGCCGGCCACGCGATCGATGAACACGCGCAGCAAGCCGCCTGCGCTGCGCTCGCATTCGACGAAGTCGTAACCCAACCCCGTCACCGTGTGCTCAACCAAGGCCTGCCAACCCATTGCGTACTCAACACTCCCGCAGCAACACCACCCACACCCTGCAACCGCACCAGGCACCTGCGCCCCGCGGCACAACGAGCCCCGCCAAATCACCTGCAAAGCAAACGGGGCCAAGCAAAAAAAATGGGCTGGATGTCTCCGCCCATTATTTGCAATGGCTCACAATCACTTAGCGAAAGTCGAATTGTACTTCGCCCGGCAGGACCAAGCAAGTCCCGGGCCCGTTGCAGCGTTGCCGGCGGCGCTGCCCGCGCCAACTGGCGCCGTCCTGGAGCTGCATGCCAAAATCTTCCTTCTTTGACCTTTTCGGAGACACCATGGGATTTCTCGCCGGCAAGCGCTTTCTGATCACCGGCCTGCTGTCCAACCGCTCGATTGCCTATGGCATAGCGCAGGCCTGCCGCCGCGAAGGCGCCGAACTGGCGTTCAGCTATGTGGGCGAGCGCTTCAAGGACCGCATCACCGAGTTCGCCCGCGAGTTCGATTCCGACTTGGTCTTCGATTGCGACGTCGGTGACGACGCGCAAATCCAGGCCCTGTTCGACCGACTCGGCGAGGCCTGGCCCAGCTTCGATGGCTTCGTGCACTCGATCGGCTTTGCACCCCGGGAAGCGATCGCCGGCGAGTTCCTCGACGGCCTGTCGCGCGAGGCCTTCCGCATCGCACATGACATCTCGGCCTACAGCTTTCCTGCCATGGCCAAGGCCGCGTTGCCCCGCCTGAATCCCAAGGCCGCGCTGCTCACCCTGAGCTACCTGGGGGCGGTGCGTGCGGTGCCGAGCTACAACACGATGGGGCTGGCCAAGGCGTCGCTGGAGGCCAGCGTGCGCTACCTGGCTGCCCAGCTCGGCGCCCGGGGCATCCGCGTCAACGGCATCTCCGCCGGTCCCATCAAGACGCTGGCCGCCTCGGGCATCAAAGGCTTTAGCAAGATCCTGGAGATTGTCGAGTCCAACGCCCCCTTGCGGCGCAACGTGACGATTGAGGACGTCGGCAATGTCGCAGCTTTCCTGCTGTCCGACCTCGCCTCGGGCGTGACCGCGGAGATCACCTATGTCGACGGGGGATTCAGCCAGGTCATGGGTGGCATCCCGCCGGGGCTGCTCGACAACTGAGCCCCAAGCCCGGTGGCGGCAAGCCCCCACCGGGTCAAGACACGAGGCCGCCCGCTACCGCCAGGCCGCCCCTGCCCCTGAAGGCGTTCACAGCAGTTGCAAGATCTCGCGGCGCTTGCGCTGGAACTCCTCGTCCGTGATCAGCCCCTGGTCGCGCAGCCGCTGCAAGCCCCGCAGGCGCTGCTCCTGCTCCTCATAGAAGCGCTCATCCCGCCGCGCGGGCGCGGCCGCAGCGGCCGGTCCGGGCGCCACGGCCGGCACGGCCACCGTCGCCGGCGCCGGCGACGCGGCCACGGGATGCAGGGAGAAGACCAGCCAGTCGGCGCGCCGGGCCTGGCCCTGAGGACTCGCGACGGCCGAAGGCCCCGCCTGCGCGCGCGAGCCGTGCTGGAAGCGCGGCAGCACCTTCGTGGCACGGTAGGCGTGGAAGAAATCCAAACGTGCATCGTGCACGATCAGGTTCAACCCCTCCTCGCTGACGAACAGCCGTGCCGTCACGCCATAGGGCGTGCTCAGAAAGTTTCCATGGCGACGGGCCGTGCTGAGCAGCTCCACATCCTGCCCCGGACCGGCCGCCGCAAGGGCCTGCACCAGCGGGCCGATCAGGTCGTCGAGCTCGTCGTTGCTGAACAGGTTCTCCGTGCGCCCCCGCACGACGGTGGTGATGCTGCCCAGCGCACGGCGCAGGACCTCCGGCGCCACGGCGGCAGGATGGGCGTTGGGTGCGTCGCTGCCAGGCTCCCGCGGGGCCAGCCGCACGACAGTGAGTTCATGGATGCGCCACTCGCGCCACTCGCGCGCCCGTGGCGAGATCGAAGCATCGGTCGCGGCCGCCTGTGCCGCCGCCAGTGGGGTCCCCCCCGCCATCAGGGCGAGCAGCACGACCGCAGCGGCCGTCATGCGGGGTCCGACAGGGACTCGGGTTCTGGAAATGGGGTGCTGCACGCTCGTCTCCTCATCCACATCATCAGCTCAATTCATCCAGGGCCCGCGCCGCCCCCAGCAGGGCCGGATGCTGCGCCTGCACGACGTAGGTCGGGATCCCGGCCAGGTAAGACCTGAAACGCCCCTTGTCCTCGAACCGCCGCCGGAACGCGGAGCGGTCGAACCATGGTCCCAGGCGCGGCACGATGCCGCCACCAATGTACACACCCCCGCGCGCGCCCAGCGTGAGCGCGAGATTGCCCGCCACATTGCCCAGGAAGCTGCAGAACAGCGCCAGCGCTTGTTCGCAGGCGGGATCCTGGGCGGCCAGGGCCGCATGCGAGACGTCCGCGGGCGTCAGGGCTGCCGGCGCCACGCCACGCAGCTCGCACACGGCGTCGTAGAGATGAACCAAGCCCGGGCCGGACAAGGCCCGCTCGGCGGAGGCATGCCCGAAGCGCCGCCGCAGCAGACGCAGGACCGCCTCCTCGTCCTCGTCGGCGGCCGCCAGCGTCACATGCCCTCCCTCGCCATTGACCGGCACCAGCCGCCCTCCCCCCGAGGACAGTAGGCCCGAAACACCCAGCCCCGTGCCGGCGCCCAGCAGGGCTCTGGGCTCGCCCTCCACAGCTTGCCCGCCGCCCACGGGCCGCAGGTCACCTCCGGCCAACGAGGGCAGCGACATGGCCAGCGCCGTGAAATCGTTCAGCACGAGCAGGCGCCGCAGCCCAAGGCTTTCGCGCATGGCGCGGATGGAGAAGGCCCAGTGGTGGTTGGTCATCTGCACCCGGTCACCGGTCACGGGATTGGCAATGCCGATCGCACACCATGGCGGGATGTCCAGACCCTCTTGCTCCAAATAAGCCCGGATCACCGACTCCAGCGACTCGTGAGCGGCGCAGGCATAGGTTCTCACACGCTCGGGCAGACGGCCCGGCGCCGCCACCCAGGCCAGGCGGGCATTCGTCCCGCCGATGTCCCCGACCAGACGGGGGTAGGTTTGATCCACGATGTTGTCTTCCTCGATGAGCCCCGCGGCACGACTCTTGGCCGGCCGAGGTGTAGGCAAACTACATCATCATGCTAGATGAGTTCAAGCACCCTGTCCATGCTTGTCACGGCTTGAAGCGACTGCCTCCGACCGTTTGTCGCCGGCACAACACTCGCAATCAAGGGTTATCCCTGGTTCAGTAAACGTAGTTTCATTACTAGAGTTCCGCCTGTTATCAAACTACATCAATACTTGTAGTGATTCTACAGACGGCCATGACGGACAAGACTTCCCTGGCGGTGTTCCGCCCGCAACCGTGGTGGCCCAGCGGTCTTCAAAGCGAGCGAGTTCGCGGCGCCCGGCCGGGCGCCGCCTCTTTTTCGCCGCCCCTCGGTTTTCCCCAACCGCTGTGAAGCGGCCTCGGCCGTACGCAGCATGACACCACCAAGCCACAACCCATGA
Organism: Caldimonas hydrothermalis; assembly: GCF_056746695.1. Lineage (NCBI taxonomy): Bacteria > Pseudomonadati > Pseudomonadota > Betaproteobacteria > Burkholderiales > Sphaerotilaceae > Caldimonas > Caldimonas hydrothermalis. The sequence goes on from NZ_JBWQXA010000004.1 coordinate 187,606, forward strand.
GGAGTTCCACCATGCATCACAAGTTCAAGCTGCTGGCTGCCGCAGCAGCCGTGGCAGGCGCCTTCGCCGCGCCGGCCGCGTTCGCACAGGGCATCGAGTTCCACGGCTACGTGCGCACCCAGGTCGGCGGCACCAGCGAAGGCGGCAACCTGCAGTGCTTCCGGCTGGGCTTCCCGGCGCAGGCCAAGTACCGCCTGGGCAACGAATGCGACAACTACGGTGAGGCGGCGGTGTCGGTGCCGTTCGGCAAGTCCGACGGTGCCTGGGCGAAATACAACCTGCGCCTGGCGCTGCGCGAGAAGGGGGTCCAGGACTATGAAAGCGTGATCGACCAGAACCCCTCGAGCGACGGCAAGAGCTTCGACATCGCCAGCCGCGAAAACTATGTCATCGCCGGCGGTTTCTTCCCCGAGGGCGCCCTCGAAGACGCCAAGCTGTGGGTGGGCAAGCGCTTTTACAACCGCCACGACGTCCACATCAACGACTACTACTACTGGGCCAACACCGGCCCCGGCGCCGGCATCGAGGACATCGGCGTGGGCCCGGCCAAATTCGCCTTTGCCTACCACCAAAACGGCGGCAACTCCGGCCTGGACGGCGCGCCGGGCAGCTTCGTGTTCGGTGGCGGCGTGGGCGTGAACGCCGCCAAGCGCTATGAGTTCCGCTTCTATGACATCGGCGTCAACCCGAACGGCAAGCTGGAACTGGCCGCCCAGGTCATCCGTGGCAGCAACGCCGTGGCCAGCGACGAGAAGACCGGTTACCTGCTGACGGCTCAGCACTTTCAGGGCGGCATCCTCGGCGGCTTCAACAAGCTCGCGCTGCAGTACGGCCGCGGCAATGGAGCCGGCATGAACTGGATCCCGGCCTACGCCGGGGGCAACAACAGCACCAAGGGCGAATCGATCCGCCTGGTCGAGCAGCTCTACATCGCGCCGGCCGGCAGCAACTGGTCAGGCATGGGCACCTTCATCTGGGACAACCTGAAGAAGGCCCCCTGGGACCTGGAGCAGCGCCAGTGGATGAGCTTCGGCGTGCGTCCGCAGTACAACTTCAGCGACAACTTCTCACTGGCGGTGGAGCTCGGCGTGGACCGTGCCAAGGATGACAGCCAGACCAATCCGAAGTGGGCCACGCTGACCAAGCTGACCATCGCGCCGCAGTTGTCTCTGTCGCGCGGCTTCTGGTCGCGCCCGGTGCTGCGCGGCTTCGTGACCTACGCTACCTGGAACGAAGCCGCCCGCAATGGCGTGAATGCCAACTCGAACAACGTGTTCGCCGACAAGAAGTACGGCATCACCTACGGCGTGCAGGCAGAGACCTGGTGGTGATCGGGCCGGTGCCGGCCTGCGCCGGCACGGCGGCTTGATTGCACAGGCGGCTGCGCGCCGCCTGCAAGGCGATGGGCATCGACATGCCGTGCCCATCGCCTTGCACCTGGGCCCCGAACCGAAACTGCAAATTGACGGACCTTCCGACGTGACCACTGCCTCGTCTTTGCACGCCCGCGCCACCGACTGGTGGCGAGGCGCCATCATCTACCAGATCTACCCCCGCAGCTTCGCCGACAGCAACGGTGACGGCATCGGGGACCTGCCCGGCATCGTCGAGCGCCTGCCCTACGTGGCCAGCCTGGGTGTGGATGCCATCTGGATTTCACCCTTCTTCCGCTCGCCGATGAAAGACTTCGGCTACGACATCGCCGACTACCGCGACGTCGATCCGATGTTCGGCACCCTGGCTGACTTCGACCGCCTGGTGGCGCGAGCTCACGAGCTGGGCCTGAAGGTCATGATCGACCAGGTGCTCTCGCATACCTCGGACCAGCACCCTTGGTTCGTCGAAAGCCGCGCCAGCCGCGACAACCCCAAGGCCGACTGGTATGTGTGGGCCGATCCCCGGCCGGACGGCACCCCCCCCAACAATTGGCTCAGTGTCTTCGGCGGTTCGGCCTGGCAGTGGGATTCGCGCCGGCGCCAGTACTACCTGCACAACTTCCTCACGAGCCAGCCCGACCTGAACTTCCACCACCCGGCGGTGCAACAGCAGGTGCTGGAGGACATCCGCTTCTGGCTGGAACGCGGCGTGGACGGCTTCCGTTTCGACGCCTGCATCTTCCACTTCCACGACCGGCAATTGCGCGACAACCCGCCGGCGACCCGTCGCGACACCAAGACGGTCATGGAGACCAACCCCTACGGGATGCAACGCCACCTGTACGACAAGACCCAGCCGGAGAATCTCGCCTTCCTGCAGCGCGTGCGTGCACTGCTGAACGAGTACGGGGCCGCCAGCGTGGGGGAGATCGGCGACGACGATTCGCTCAAGACCATGGCCGCCTACACGGCCGACGGCGACAAGCTGCACATGGCCTACAGCTTCAACCTGCTGACGGCCGAGCACAGCGCCGCCTACATCCGACAGCAGGTCGAGGAGCTGGAAGCCCAAATGAAGGACGGTTGGGCCTGCTGGTCCTTCGGTAACCACGATGTGGCCCGTGTGATGACGCGCTGGGGCGGCTCGGATGCCTCGCCCGATTACATCAAGGTGGCCGGCGCGATGCTGATGAGCCTGCGCGGCAGCGTGTGCTGGTGGCAAGGTGACGAACTGGCCCTCACCGAAGCCGACATCCCCTTCGAGAAGCTGCAGGACCCCTACGGCATCGCCTTCTGGCCCGAGTTCAAGGGTCGCGACGGCTGTCGCACCCCCATGCCCTGGTCGAGCATGCAGCCGCATGGAGGGTTCAGCGGTGAGGCCACGGTGGAACCCTGGCTGCCCGTACCGCCCGAGCATCTCGCTCGGGCGGTGGACGTGAGCGAAGCCGATCCTGCATCGCCCTTGCAGGCGCTGCGCCGATTCATCGCCTGGCGCAAGACGCAGCCTGCACTCGTGACCGGCGATATCCGCTTCTTCGACGCCCCCGAGCCTGTGCTGGCGCTGGTGCGTACCCCGGCCGCCGGCCAATCTGGCGATGCAGTGCTGGCCCTGTTCAACTTGGGCGCCAAGCCGGTGAGCTTTGAGCTGCCGCAAGCGCCGGCCACCTCGGCGCTGGAAGGCCATGGCTTTGCCGGAGCGCATCGCCAGGCTCAGCGTTTCACCTTGCCCGCCCACGGCGCCTACTTCGGCAAGATGGCGTGATGTCCGAAGCCTGAACCGACCCGAACCATGGCCCACCTCCAACTCAAGGCGCTGCGCAAATCCTACGGCGAGATCGAGACCCTGCACGGCATCGATCTGGACATCCACGACGGCGAATTCATCGTCTTCGTCGGCCCTTCGGGCTGCGGCAAGTCCACCTTGCTGCGCTGCATTGCCGGCCTGGAAGACATCACCAGCGGCGAGCTGTACATCGGCGGCCAGCTCGTCAACGAGGTTCCGCCCGCCAAGCGGGGCATCGCGATGGTCTTCCAGAGCTATGCCTTGTACCCTCACATGACGGTGGCCGAGAACATGGCCTTTGGGCTGCGCTTGGCCGGCGTGAAGAAGGACGACCAGGCGGCTGCCGTGAAGCGTGCCGCGCAGATCCTGCAGATCGAGCATCTGCTGGACCGCAAGCCCAAGGCTCTGTCGGGCGGACAGCGGCAGCGTGTGGCGATCGGCCGTGCGATCGTGCGCAAGCCGGGTGTGTTCCTGTTCGACGAGCCGCTGTCCAACCTCGATGCCGCGCTGCGGGTGCAGATGCGGGTGGAACTGGCCCGGCTGCACCGCGAACTGAAGACCACCATGGTCTATGTGACCCACGACCAGGTCGAGGCCATGACCCTGGCCCACCGCATCGTGGTGTTCCATGCGGGCCGCATCGAGCAGGTGGGCACGCCGATGGAGCTCTACCACCGCCCGGCCAACCTCTTCGTGGCCGGCTTCATCGGCTCGCCCAAGATGAACTTCATCTCGGCCACGCTGGAATCGGCAGCCGCCACGCAAGCCCTGCTGAGGCTGGCCGACGGACGTGCCATCCGTGCCGCCGTCGATGCCACCGGTCTGGCCTGCGGCACGCCTGTGACCGTGGGCGTGCGTCCCGAACACATCGACACCCAGACTGCTGAGCCGGCCAACGAGCTGCGCGGCACGGTGCAGGCGGCCGAACATCTGGGGGACGTCACTTACCTTTATGTGGACGTTCCCGGCGCCCAGGCGCCGGTGGTCGTGCGTGCGGCTGCGGACAACCCGCTGGTCATCGGCGACACCGCCCACCTGGACCTGCCGCCGCAGCGCTGCCACGTCTTCGATGCCGACGGACAGGCCCTGCCCCGCACGGAATGACCGTCTCACCCTTTCCCCAACCGTGTCATTGGACATACCCAAGCGCCCGATCAGGCCGAAACCAAAGGAGCAAGCCATGAACATTCAACGTCAACGCATCAAGTTGGTGGCCGCGGCCGCCATGCTGGCCCTGTCGGCCGGCTTCTCGGCGCCAGCCCTGGCCGTCGAGCCCGGCAAGCTGCTGATCTGGATCAACGGTGACAAGGGCTACAACGGCCTGCAGAAGGTCGGTGACGAATTCGAGAAAAAGACCGGCGTGAAAGTGACGGTCGAGCATCCGGAAGATGCCCCGGGCAAGTTCCAGCAGGCTGCAGCCGCTGGCAAAGGACCCGACATCTGGATCTGGGCGCATGATCGCGTGGGCGAGTGGATCCAGGGCGGCCTGCTGCAGCCGGTGACCCCGTCGAAGAAGATCGTCGACGACATCGATCCGCTGGCCTGGAAGGCCTTCAACATCGGTGGCCGCACTTGGGGCTACCCCATCTCGATCGAGGCGGTGGCCCTCATCTACAACAAAGACCTGGTGCCCACCCCGCCCAAGAGCTTCGAGGAAGTGATTGCGCTGGACAAGAAGCTGTCGGCCCAGGGCAAGAAGGCCATCCTCTGGGACTACAACAACACCTACTTCACCTGGCCGCTGCTGGCGGCCAACGGCGGCTACGCCTTCAAGCAGAAGGCCGACGGCACCTACGACCCCACCGACACCGGTGTGAACAATGCCGGGGCCCTCAAAGGGGCCGAGCTGATCGCCAGGATGATCAAGGACGGCGTGATGCCCAAGGGGGCCGGCTACGCGGACATGGAAGCCGCCGTCAACCAGGGCAAGGTCGCGATGATGATCAACGGCCCCTGGGCGTGGGACAACCTGAAGAAGTCCAAGATCAACTTCGGCGTGGCCAAGATCCCCACCGTGGCCGGCAAGAAGGCCGCACCCTTCGTGGGCGTGATGGGCGCGATGATCAACAAGTCTTCTCCGAACCGCGACATCGCCATCGAGTTCATCGAGAACCACATGCTGAGTGTGGCGGGTCTGAAGACCATCAACGACGATGTGCCCTTGGGCACGCCGGCGTCCAAGACCTTCTTCAACCAGCTCAAGAGCGACCCGAACATCCAATCCACGATGGCCAGTGCCCAGGACGGCGCCCCCATGCCCAATATTCCGGAGATGGGTCGCTTCTGGTCCTCGATGGCCTCGGCACTGCAGAACATGACCGAAGGACGCCAAAGTCCCAAGGAGGCCCTGGACGCCGCAGCCAAGCGCATCACCGCCAAGTGATCTGACTCGCGGCTCGCAAGGGCCGCACCCTGGTGGTCCGGCACCGTTGCCGGACCACCCACCAATTCCGTATGACTCAGACTTCCGTCCTGCAGCGTTGGGCTCCCCGGGCCGCCGGCATCGTGCTGGCCCTGGGGGCCCTCTACCTCGTCACCCTTGTCCACGCTGCCGGCGAAACGCTGCTGGCAGGCACCTTGCTCGTGGTGACCGCCCTGGCAGCCTGGATCTACACCTCACAGCGCCTGTATGCCTGGCGCTACCTCTTCCCTGGCATCGCGGCCGTGGTGATCTTCGTGGTCTTCCCGATGCTGTATACGGTGGCCATCAGCTTCACCAACTACAGCTCGCGCAACCTGCTCAGCTTCGAGCGTGCCACCGCCTACCTTCTGGACGAGACCTACCAGGCCGAGGGGCGCAGCTACAGCTTTGCCTTGCTGAGCGACGGTCAACGCCATGTGGGCCGCTTCGAGGATCCTGACACCGGCGAGATCTTCCTCAGTCCCGACCTTGATCTCGACGATCCGACGCCGGCCTCGGTAGCCGCTGTGGCGGCCCAGGGAGACCCGCCGGGCCTCGCCCCCGTCGAACTGCGCGAACTCATCCGCCTGCAGCCCCGCCTGCGCACCCTCACCGTCACCATGCCCGACGGCACGGCGGTGCGCATGAGCGGCCTGCGCCGGTTCGGTCCCGTCCAGAAGCTCTACGTGCGCAATGCTGACGGCAGCCTCACGAACCGGCAAGACGGTTCGGTGCTGCGTCCGAATTTCGACACCGGCTTCTACCAGAACGAGGCCGGCGAGAACGTGGCTCCGGGTTTCCAGGTGAACATTGGCGCGGCCCACTACCTGCGCATCTTCACCGACGAGGCCTTCCGCGAGCCCTTCGTGCGCATCTTCATCTGGACGGTCGTCTTCGCGGCGCTGACCGTGCTGTTTGCCACCTCGGTAGGCATGGTGCTGGCCGTGCTGCTGAGCTGGGAGGCCCTGCGTTTCCGCGGGATCTACCAGACCCTGCTCTTCCTGCCCTACGCCGTGCCGGGCTTCATCTCCATCCTGGTGTTCAAGGGCCTGTTCAACAACAATTTCGGCGAGATCAACCTCATCTTGCACGGCTTGTTCGGCATCAAGCCCGCGTGGTTCTCGGATCCTTTCCTGGCCAAGGTGATGCTGCTCATCGTCAACACCTGGTTGGGCTATCCATACATGATGGTGCTGTGCATGGGGCTGCTCAAGGCCATCCCGTCCGACCTCTACGAAGCCTCGGCCGTGGCGGGTGCCGGGCCGCTGACCAACTTCTTCCGCATCACGCTGCCGCTGGTCATCAAGCCGCTCACGCCGCTGCTGATCGCCTCCTTCGCATTCAACTTCAACAACTTCGTGCTGATCAACCTGCTGACTGGCGGACGGCCCGATTTCCTCGACACGCAGGTCCCAGCGGGCACCACCGACATCCTGGTGTCGTACACCTACCGCATTGCCTTCGAGGATTCGGGCCAGAACTTCGGCCTGGCCGCCGCCATCTCCACGGTGATCTTCACGATGGTGGCTCTGCTGTCGTGGTTCAACCTGCGCGCCACGCGCATCACCAAGGACGAAGCCCGCTGAAGCAGATCCCAGGAGCACTCCCCACCATGGCCATCGTTCTCGACAAGTCCCATCGCTGGCGTGTGCTGGCCGCCCACGCCTTCCTGATCGCACTCATCGCGGTCATCATCTTCCCGTTCCTGATGATCCTGTCGATCTCGCTGCGTCCGGGCAACTTTGCCGCCGGCAGCCTGATCCCTGATCAAATCAGTCTGGAGCATTGGAAGCTCGCGCTGGGCATTTCCTACGAGGGTCCGGACGGCCGCATGGTCGAGCCCCCCTTCCCCGTGCTGCGCTGGCTGTGGAACTCGGTGAAGGTGGCCACGCTGTCGGGGATCATCACCCTGCTGCTGTCCACCACCGCGGCCTACGCCTTCGCCCGCATGAAGTTCCGCGGTCGGTCGCAGGCCCTCTCTGCGCTGCTGCTGATCCAGATGTTCCCGGCCGTGCTGGCGCTGGTGGCCATCTATGCCATCTTCGACCGCATCGGCAATATCTTCCCCTTCTTTGGCATCGACAGCCATGCCTCGCTGTTGCTGGCCTATGCCGGAGGTATCGGCCTGTTCACTTGGACGATCAAGGGCTACTTCGACACCATCCCCTCCGAGATCGAGGAGGCCGCCAAGGTGGACGGCGCTTCTGCGTGGCAGGCCTTCCGGCTGGTGCTGCTGCCCATGGCCGTTCCGATCCTGCTGGTCGTCTTCCTGCTCGCTTTCATTCACGCCATCATCGAGTATCCGGTGGCATCGGTGCTGCTACAGGGTCAGAACCAGCTCACGCTGGCGGTGGGCTCCAAGCTCTTCCTCTACGAACAGCGCTACCTGTGGGGCGACTTTGCCGCCGCCGCCATCCTCTCGGGTTTACCCATCACCGTGGTCTTCATCCTCGCCCAGAAATGGATGGTCTCCGGCCTCACGGCCGGCGGTCTGAAAGGCTGATGACTGCACGACGAATCCCCAACCGCTCCTCAACCACCTGCAAGGAGACATCACGATGAAGCGCATCACTTCCCTTCTGAAGGCAACCGTCGCCGCCACCGTGCTCGCAGCCTGTGCCGGGGCCCTGGCCCAGAGCTCCGCACCGCCGGCCGGATACGTGTCCATCCATTACAACCGCTGCGACAACAACTACGACGGCTGGGGGGTGCACCTCTGGAAAGATGGGGGTATTCCATTGCCGGGGATCGAGTGGCAAAAGCCCATGATGCCCACCGGCAAGGACGACTTTGGCGTGTACTGGCACACCAAGCTCGACGACTACGTCAATGGCCGGGTCAACTACATCATCCACAAGGGCGATACCAAGGACCAGGGGGGCCGTGACATGGCCTTCGATGGCAAGCTCCACAAGCAGATCTGGGTGAACAACGGCGACCGCACCATCTACACCTCGCTGGCCGATGCGAAGAAGGCTCGCGAGGCCAAACCCTGCAAGTGAACTGACGCCCTCGCCTAGCGTTCCCCGCCGCTTGCGTACCGCGCGCGGCGGGGCCGTTCAACATCTTGCGGCCTGTGCCACCGCCTCGGCGCAGGCCCGTGCTGCCTTCTGCCATGAAACTGCTTCACCCGGCCCTGCTGCTCGCCCCCTTGCTCGTCGCCTGCGGCACCGCGACCCCGCCGCCTGCGTCCGCTCCCGCCGTCGCGGCCCCGCAGGCCAGCACCGCCGCGCCGCATGCCGTGCCGGGCCGCTTTGCCGACAACCCCATCGTCTACTTCGTCATCACCGACCGCTTCTTCAACGGCAACCCCGGCAATGACCACAGCTACGGACGCCAGCGGGAGGCCAACCCCAAGGACGACGTGGGCACTTTCCACGGCGGGGATCTCAAGGGCCTGACGATCAAACTCAGGGAAGGCTATTTCAAGGCGCTGGGGGTGAATGCCCTGTGGATCACGGCCCCCTATGAGCAGATCCGCGGCTGGGTGGTGGGTGGTGACAAGGAATTCAAGCACTACGCCTACCACGGCTACTACGCGCTGGACTACACCGTGCTCGACCGCAACATGGGCACCGCGGAGGAACTGCGTGAGATGGTCGACACCGCCCACGCACAAGGCATTCGGGTGCTTTTCGACGTGGTCATCAACCATCCCGGCTACCTGGACCTGCGAACGGCCGCCGAACTGGTGCCCAAGGTTCTGTGGCCCGGCCACGAGCAGGCCACGCTGCGCAACTACCACAGCTTCATCGACTACAACAGCTTCGCGTTCGGGCAATGGTGGGGGCGGGACTGGGTGCGTGCCGGACTGCCCGGCTACCTCGACGGCGGCCGAGACGACCGCACGATGCAACTGGCCTACCTGCCCGACTTCCGCACCGAGAGCAAGCAGGCCGTCCGGCTGCCCACCTTCCTGCGCAACAAGCCGGACACGCGAGCACGAGACCTGCCCGACACCACGGTGCGCGGCTATCTCATCCGGTGGTTGACCGACTGGGTGCGCGAGTATGGGATCGACGGCTTTCGCGCCGACACCGTCAAGCATGTCGAGCCCGAAGCCTGGGCCGAACTCAAGCGCGAAGCCACCAAGGCCCTGGCCGAATGGAAGGCCAGGAACCCGGACAAGAAGATCGACGACGAGCCCTTCTGGATGGTGGGTGAGTACTGGGGTCATGGGCCCGAGCGCAGCGCGCTGCACGACGCCGGCTTCGACGCGATGATCGACTTCCACTTCCAGCAGCAGGGGCGTCGCTTCAGCGAACCCGAACCCCTCTTTGCACAGTACGCACGCGTCTATGCCGGACGGCCCGGCTTCAGCAATCTCGCTTACATCTCCTCGCACGACACCGAACTCTTCAACCGCAAGCGTCTGTTCGAGGCCGGCACCGCGTTGATGCTGGTGCCCGGCGGCGTGCAGATCTTCTACGGCGACGAGACCGGGCGGCCGGAAGGACACCGCCCACGCACCGACCCCCAGCAATCGACCCGCTCGTTCATGAACTGGGACAGCATCGATGCAGAGCTGCTGTCCCATTGGCGCAAGCTCGGGACCTTCCGGGCCCGCCATGTGGCGCTGGCCCGTGGCGTGCATGAGCTCTTGCAGGCCACACCCTACGTGTTCAGCCGCGTCGATGCCGAAAGCGCAGACCGCGTCGTGGTCGCCCTGACCAACCCAGGGCCAGTCACCCTGCCAGTGGGACAGGTCTTCCGCGAAGGTGAGCGCCTGCGCGATGCCTACACCGGTCGGCCGGTGACCGTCAGCAACGGGCGGGTGAGTCTGGAGGCCGGCCGCGTCGTGCTGCTGGAGCGCGACCCGGCAGCGGCCGGGCGTTGAGCAGGAACCGCGCATGACGCCTTGCAGCCCCAGCCCGGCCCGGCTGCCCGCCGGGGGCCCAATCTTGGGTACAGTGTGCATGGAAAATGCCTGCCATGCCCTCGTCCCCATCCAACGCTGCCGGTTCGGTCCTCACCACGCCCATGCTCGTGGCCACGGGAGGACCTGACATGCCGGGCTTCACCCCTCCCTACCCCGACCCGCGCCTGCTGGCCGACATCGGCGCCACGTACGCCCGCTTCTGCCTGGAACAGCAGCCCGGCCGCTTCGACTATGTCACGGTGCTGCCTTGCGCCGACTACCCTGGCTTCGTCGAGGTGGTGCAGGCCTATCTCGACAGCCTGCCTCCCGGCCTGAAGCCCCGCCATGCGGCCGTGGCGATCGCCAACCCGATCGAAGGCGACTGGGTGCGCATGACCAACCGCGACTGGGCCTTCTCGATCGCCGGTGCGCAGCGCTTGCTGGGCCTGTCCACCTTGCTGGTGGTGAACAACTTCACCGCGCTGGCAATGTCGCTGCCGCGGGTGGGCGAGCAAGGACGTGAGCAGATCGGTGGTGGAGAACCCCAGGCCAACGGTGTGATCGGCCTGCTCGGACCGGGCACGGGCCTGGGCGTTTCGGGGCTGGTCCCCGTGGGGGACCGCTGGGCCACCCTGGCCACCGAAGGCGGCCATGTGAGCTTTTCGCCGGCCGACGAGCGTGAGCTCAAGGTGCTGCAATACGCTTGGAGGTCGCTCACCCACGTCTCAGCCGAACGGCTGGTCTCAGGCCCGGGCATCGAGATCATCTATCAGGCCCTCACCGAGGGCCGCACCGACCTGCCGGCCCGGCTGAGCACCACCCACATCGTCCAGCGCGCGATCCAGAACCTGTGCCCCTGGTGCGTCGAGACCGTCGAGACCTTCTGCAACATGCTGGGCACGGTCGCCTCGAACCTGGCCCTCACTCTCGGGGCCACCGGCGGCATCTACATCGGCGGGGGCATCGTGCCGCGACTGGGCGAGTTCTTCCTGCGCTCGGGGTTCCGGCAGCGCTTCGAGGCCAAAGGGCGCTTCTCGGGTTACGTGGCCCGCATCCCCACCTATGTGCTCACGGCCGAGAACCCGGCCTTCCACGGCGTGTCCTCGCTGCTGGCCGAGCATGTGCCCGCCCATGAAGGCGGCAACCCGCTGATGGAGCGGGTGCGCGCAGCCCGGCCCAGCCTGACGCCGGCCGAGCGACGGGTGGCCGACTTTGTGCTCGACAACCCGCGCACGGTGCTCAACGATGCGATCGCCGTGATCGCCCAGATGGCCGAAGTCAGCCAACCCACGGTGATCCGCTTCTGCCGGTCGCTCGGCTTCCAGGGGCTGGCCGACTTCAAGCTCAAGCTGGCCTCCGGCCTGACCGGCAACATCCCCGTGCAGCGCACCCAGGTGCGCCGGCAAGACGCGACCCCCGACCTGTGCGCCAAGGTGCTGGACAACACCATCTCGGCCATCGTGCAGTTCCGCGAGTCTCTCAACGTCGAAGCCGTGGACCAGGCCATCGAACTGCTGCGCCAGGCCAAGCGCGTGGAGTTCTACGCGATGGGCAACTCGGCCGTGGTCGCCCTGGATGCCCAGCACAAGCTTTTCCGTTTCCGCATCCCCTCGGTGGCGCACACCGACGCATCGATGCAGTCGATGGCGGCCGAGCTGCTGGGGCCGCAGGATGTGGCGGTATTCATCTCCAGTTCGGGCCAGCCGCCCGAGCTGGTGCGCGCCGCCACTCTGGCCCGCGACCGTGGGGCGGCCGTGCTGGCCATCACGGCCAGCAAGTCACCGCTGGCCAAGAAAGCCACGGTGTGCATCCCGGTGGATCATAACGAGGACAGCGCCACGTTCCTTGCGATGATCTCGCGCATCCTGCACTTGCTGGTGGTGGACATGGTGGCCGTGGGCGTGGCCGTGCGCCGCGAAACGGGCAGCAGCGTGCCCCGGCCAGCCCAGGCCGGCGACGCCGGCCCCGACCATCCTCCGGGCATGCTCATCTCCCACGTGCTCTGAGGGCTCCCGTCAACGCACGCAATCGACGTAATAGCGCCGGTTGCCGCTGGCGTCGTCCTCCTCCACCAGGCCGTGCACGTCGGTGTCGAAACCCGGGAAGGCCGCATTGAACTCTCGGGTGAAGCGCAGGTAATCGCAGATCTTGCGGTTGAAGCGCTCGCCGGGGATGAGCAGCGGGATGCCCGGCGGATAAGGCGTCAACAAAGAGGTCGTGATGCGGCCTTCGAGCTTGTCGATCTCCACGCGCTCGGTCTCGCGGTGGGCGATGCGTGCATAGGCATCGCTGGGCTTCATCGCCGGCTGCAGATCGGACAGGTACATCTCCGTCGTCAGGCGGGCGATGTCACGCTTGGCATACATCTCGTGGATGCCCTGGCAGAGATCACGCAGGCCCATGCGCTCGTAGCGCGGGTGCTGGGCGCAGAACTCCGGCAGGATGCGCCACATCGGCTGGTTCTTGTCGTAGTCGTCTTTGAACTGCTGCAGGGCCGTCAGCATCGTGTTCCAGCGTCCCTTGGTGATGCCGATCGTGAACATGATGAAGAAGGAGTACAGCCCCGTCTTCTCGACCACCACGCCATGTTCGGCCAGGTACTTGGTGACGATCGAGGCCGGGATGCCGGTCTTCGCAAACTTGCCGTTCAGATCCAGCCCCGGGGTGACGATCGTCGCTTTGATCGGATCGAGCATGTTGAAGCCTTCAGCCAGCTTGCCGAAGCCATGCCACTTGGCCGTGCCCTTGATCATCCAGTCTTCGCGCTGGCCGATGCCCGATTCGACCAGCTTGTCCGGCCCCCAGACCTTGAACCACCAGTCGGATCCGAACTCCTTCTCCACCTTGCGCATGGCCCGACGGAAGTCCAGGGCTTCGAGGATGCTCTCCGCCACCAGGGCCGTGCCCCCCGGAGGCTCCATCATTGCCGCAGCCACGTCGCACGAGGCGATGATCGCGTACTGCGGCGAGGTGGAGCTGTGCATCAGGTAGGCCTCGTTGAACAGCGCCCGGTCGAGCTTGCGGGTCTGCGAATCCTGCACGAGGATCTGCGAGGCCTGCGACAGGCCGGCCAGCAGCTTGTGCGTGGATTGCGTCGCGAACACCAGCGACTCCTTCGTGCGGGCCCGGTGCTTGCCCATCGCGTGCATGCCCGAGTAGAAGTCATGGAAAGCCGCATGCGGCAGCCAGGCTTCGTCGAAGTGCAGTGTGTCGATGTAGCCGTCGAGCATCGACTTGATGCTCTCGGTGTTGTAGAGCACGCCGTCATAAGTGCTCTGCGTGATGGTCAGCACGCGCGGCTTGACCTTCTTTGGGTCCACCCCCTTGAGCAGCGGGTTGGCGGCGATCTTCTTCTGAATCGCCTCGGGCGTGAACTCGCTTTGCGGAATGGGCCCGATGATGCCGTAGTGGTTGCGCGTGGGCGTCAGGAACACCGGCACGGCGCCGGTCATCGTGATGGCGTGCAAGATGGACTTGTGGCAGTTGCGGTCCACCACCACCACGTCGCCCGGGGCGACGGTGTGGTGCCATACCATCTTGTTGGACGTCGATGTGCCGTTGGTCACGAAGAAGCAGTGGTCGGCATTGAAGATACGCGCGGCATTGCGCTCGGAGGCAGCCACCGGGCCGGTGTGATCGAGCAACTGGCCGAGCTCCTCCACCGCATTGCACACGTCGGCGCGCAGCATGTTTTCCCCGAAGAACTGGTGGAACATCTGCCCGATCGGGCTCTTCAGGAAGGCCACCCCACCGGAATGGCCGGGACAGTGCCAGGAGTAGGAGCCGTCCTGCGCATAGCCCACCAAAGCGCGGAAGAACGGCGGCGCCAGCGAATCGAGGTAGCTCTTGGCCTCGCGGATGATGTGGCGTGCCACGAACTCCGGTGTGTCCTCGAACATGTGGATGAAACCGTGCAACTCCTTGAGCACGTCGTTCGGGATGTGCTGCGAGGTGCGTGTCTCGCCGTACAGATAGATGGGGATCTCGGCGTTCTTGAAGCGGATCTCGCTGACGAATGCACGCAGGCTCTTCAACGCCGCATCCACCTCCTCACTCGAGCCCGAGCCGAACTCCTCGTCATCGATGGACAGGATGAAAGCGCTGGCCCGGCTCTGCTGTTGGGCGAACTGGGACAGATCGCCGTAGCTGGTCACGCCCAGCACCTCGAAGCCCTCCTTCTCGATCGCATCGGCCAGGGCCCGGATGCCCAGGCCCGAGGCGTTCTCGGAACGGAAATCCTCGTCAATGATCACGATGGGAAAGTGAAAGCGCAGCATGGCAGGCCCCCCAAGGGCGCAAATCGGAAATGGAAACCGGCAAGTGTAGGGCCTGCGCCGGTCCCGGGCCGTGACGCGGTACCGGCTGTCCCGTCGGTACCACATCCATCCCGCAGCAGGCAGGCACGGTGCACACCGCGACGTACACTGCCAGCGGCCCGTCATTGAGACCGGAGGACACCTGCGATGGATTTTCACGACGCCACCTGGTGGTGGCTGCTCGCCGGCCTGGCCGTGGTCGCCGAATTGCTCACCGGCACCTTCTACCTGCTGATGATCGCCATGGGCCTGGCCGCCGGTGCCGTCGCCGCCCATGCCGGGCTGGGCTTCAGCGGCCAGCTCGTGGCGGCCGCCATCGTCGGCGGAGGGGCTGTCGCCCTGTGGCGCTGGCAGCGCAACCGCCACCCCGCGCGCGATGCACACGGCCGGCCTGACCACAACCAACTCGACATCGGCAAGCACGTCACCATCGAACAATGGCGGCCCGACCAGACCGCCCGTGTGAACTACCGCGGCGCCATCTGGACGGCCCGCTATGCCGGTACAGGCACGCCCGAACCCGGCACTTACACCATCCGCGCCGTCGAGGGCAACCACCTGCTCGTCGACCGCTGAATCCCCCCATCGCTCCCGGAGGAACCATGGAAATCGTTGCCATCGTCTTGCTGTTCATCGCAGTCATCTTCATCGCCCAATCCATCAAGGTGGTGCCGCAACAGCATGCCTGGGTGGTCGAGCGCCTGGGCCGCTTTCACGGTGTGCTCAGCCCGGGCTTGAATATCCTCGTGCCCTTCATCGACCGCGTGGCTTACAAGCACTCGCTGAAGGAGATCCCGCTGGATGTGCCCAGCCAGGTTTGCATCACCAAGGACAACACGCAGCTCGCTGTCGATGGCATCCTGTACTTCCAGGTCACCGACCCGATGCGTGCGAGTTATGGCTCGTCGAACTACATCATTGCCATCACCCAGCTCGCCCAGACCACCCTGCGCTCAGTGATCGGCAAGATGGAGCTGGACAAGACCTTCGAGGAGCGCGAGGCGATCAACGTCGCCGTCGTCAATGCCCTGGATGAAGCTGCGCTGAACTGGGGCGTGAAGGTGCTGCGCTACGAGATCAAGGACCTGACCCCGCCCAATGAGATCCTGCGCGCGATGCAGGCCCAGATCACGGCCGAGCGCGAGAAGCGCGCCCTGATTGCCGCCTCCGAAGGACGCAAGCAGGAACAGATCAACATCGCCGAAGGTGAACGCCAGGCCTTCATCAACAAGTCCGAGGGAGAGCGCCAGGCCGAGATCAACATCGCCCAGGGTCAGGCCGCTGCCATCGTCGCCGTGGCCGAGGCCACGGCCGAGGCCATCCGCAAGATCGCAGCGGCGATCCAGCAACCCGGCGGCGCGGAAGCCGTCAACCTGAAGGTGGCCGAGAAGGCGGTGGAAGCCTACGCCCAACTCGCCCAGAAGAACAACACGATGATCGTGCCCGGCAACATGACCGAGGTGTCGGCCCTGATCGGAACCGCAATGACGCTCATGAAAAGCGCCCCTGCCGCGAGCCGCTGAGTATCAGGCTCCAGGCTGAGGCGGGCTTTCGCAAGTCAGATCAAACTTGCTACAATCCGAGGTTTCGGCCAACAGGCCCCACGAACACCCCGGAGAGGTGGATGAGTGGTTTAAGTCGCACGCCTGGAAAGCGTGTGTGGGTGAATAGCCCACCGCGGGTTCGAATCCCGCCCTCTCCGCCAGAACCCCGCACGGAGCCATGCTCTGCGGGGTTTTGTGTTTTTGGGCGGCTCACCGCCCGTGATGTAGAGAGAAATAGAGAGAAACCCAACAAAAAGGGCGTCCCGGAGGACGCCCTTTTTTTGAGGGTTCGGCCGCTCGGCGATCAGCGGATCACGGCGAGCTGCTCGCGCTGGCCGCCCTTGTAGGTGTACAGCGTCAGCGCACCGTTCTTGATGTCGCCCTTCTCGTCGAAGGTGATGGTGCCGGTCACACCTTTGTACTCGATCTTGGCCAGCTCCGGCAGGTACTTGGCCGGATCGGTGGAGTCGGCCTTCTTCATGGCCTCGGCCATGACCATGGTGGCGTCATACACGTACGGAGCGTAGATCTGCACGTCCACGCCGAACTTCTGCTTGAACTTCTCCTTGAACGCGTCCAGGCCCGCCTTTTGCTCGCCTTCGACACCACCGGCCTCGGCGCAGTAGACCTGCTCGTCACCCATGCTGCCGGCGGCCAGCTTGGGCAGCTCGCCCGTGCAGATGCCATCGCCGCCCATGAACTTGGCATTGATACCCAGCGACTTCATCTGGCGCAGCATCGGGCCGGCCACGGCGTCCATGCCGCCGTAGAAGACGACGTCGGGGTTCTTGCCCTTGATGGTGGTCAGGATGGCGGTGAAGTCCGTCGCCTTGTCATGGGTGAACTCGCGCGCGACGACGTTGCCACCGGCGGCCTTGACGCCCTTCTCGAACTCGTCGGCCACGCCCTGACCGTAGGCCGTGCGGTCGTCGATCACGGCAATCGCCTTGCCTTGCAGGGTGCTGACGGCATAGCGGCCCAGCGTGCCGCCCAGATGGACGTCGTCAGCCACCACGCGGAAGGTGGTCTTGAAGCCCTGGCGGGTGTAGCGAGGGTTGGTGGCCGAGGGCGAAATCTGCGGGATGCCGGCGTCGCTGTAGATCTTCGACGCGGGGATGGTGGTGCCCGAGTTCAGGTGGCCGATCACGCCCTTGACACCCGAATCGACGAGCTTCTGGGCCGCTGCAGTGCCCTGCTTCGGATCGGCCGCGTCGTCTTCGGCCAGCAGCTCGAACTTGATCTTCTTGCCGCCGATGACCAAACCCTGGGCGTTGAGCTCATCGATGGCCAAGCGCGCGCCCAATTCGTTGTCCTTGCCCAGGTGCGCAATCGCGCCGCTGGTCGGGCCCACATGGCCCAGGCGGACCACCTCCTCACTGACAGGGGCCGCGGCCGGCGCGGCGGCGGCGGGCGCCTCTTCCTTCTTTCCACATGCGGCCAGGCCAGCCAGGGCGACCGCAGTTGCCAAGAGAGTCAGCTTCTTCATAGATGTCCTTGAAAAATGAGCTGCGAACTTGAATCCGGGCACGGCCACGCCGCGCCTTGGGTTGGAACCGCAAACTGTATATCAACCTGCGTGGAAAACTCCATGGCGTTGCCCCTGATTGCTGTTGCATCGGCGTCACGTGCCGCGAGCGTCTGCACGTCCGTGGTGCGCGGGGGACCCGAAGCCCGGGCCGCCTCCGCGGGGGCGGTCTTCAGCCGCCGCCCACCTCGTGCCGCTCGACAGCGTAGCCGCAGGACTGGTAGTGCTTCCAGCGCAGGCGGGCCTGCCGGCGATCGTCCTCGTCGAGACCGACCAGTTCGATGAGGCGCCCGAAGGCGTCGAAAGAGGCCGGCACCTCGTCTCCCAGGTTCACCAGCACCTCGCGGTGTGGCAGCTCGGTGGGGCTCGACGCCAGCCACAGGCGGGTGTGGGAGGCCAGACGCCGCCCGGCCTCGCCCTCGGTCAGGGGCAGGCGGACATGGGGCAGGAAGTCGACCGGGTCGAAGACCCACAGGGCCCGGTCGAGCGCCGCCAGGTCGGTATCGCGGCCCACCACACCGACCTGGGCGCCGGCACGGCTGGCCTTGCGCAGCAGCCGGCAGGCATAGGCCAGCTTGTCGGGCATGTTGAAGTGGAAGGCGATGGCCGTCACGGCGCTCGCGACGCTCAACGCGCTTGGCTCAGCAGGTAGCGCGCCAGCAGGGCCACCGGGCGGCCCGTCGCCCCTTTGGCCGGGCCGCTCTTCCAGGCCGTGCCGGCGATGTCCAGGTGCGCCCAGCGGTACTTGCTGGTGAAGCGGCGCAGGAACATCGCCGCGGTGATCGCGCCGCCTGCGCGACCGCCGACGTTGCCCATGTCGGCGAAATTGCTTTTCAGCGCCTCGTCGTACTCCTCATCCAGCGGCATGCGCCAGCAGGTGTCCAAGGCTTCCCGGCCGGCCGTCTGCAGGGCCTCGGCCAGCGCATCGTCGGCCGTGAACAGACCGCTGTGGTGGTGCCCCAGTGCGATCACGCAGGCCCCCGTCAACGTGGCGACATCCACCACCGAGGCAGGCTTGAAGCGCTCCGCGTAGGTCAGTGCGTCGCACAGGATCAGCCGCCCTTCGGCATCGGTGTTGAGGATCTCGATCGTCTGGCCCGACAGGCTGGTCACCACATCACCCGGCTTGACCGAGCGGCCGTCAGGCATGTTCTCGCAAGCCGGGATCAGGCCGATCACGTTCAGGCGGGGTTTGAGTTCGGCCAGGGCCCGCATGGTGCCCAGCACGCTGGCGGCCCCGCTCATGTCGAACTTCATCTCGTCCATCTCGGCGGCCGGCTTGATCGAGATGCCCCCGGTGTCGAAGGTGATGCCCTTGCCCACCAGCACATGGGGCGCCTCGCCGCGGCGGCCGCCGTCGTAGCGCATCACGATGAAACGCAAGGGCTGCTCCGAGCCCTGGGCCACGGCCAGGAAGGCCCCCATGCCCAGCTTCTCGACGGCCTTGCGATCGAGCACATCGACCTTGAGCCCGTGGGCCTTGCCCAGTCGGTGCGCCTCGTCGGCCAGGTGGGTGGGGGTGCAGTGGTTGCCGGGGCGGTTGGCCCACTCGCGGGCCACGGCCACCCCGAGGGCAATCGCGCGGGCCTGGGCGAGGTCGTGCTGGACGGCCTTGAGCCCCTCCTTGCCCACCAGCAGGCTCACCTTCGACACCACCGGCGCCGGCGGTGCACTGGGCTTGGTGTGACGATAGACGTAGGTGGCCTCCTCGACGGCGCCGACCAGGGCGTGGGCGTGCGCAGGCGACCAGGTCGCCTGCGGCGCCAGCGTCACGGCCAGGTGGCGCGCTGCGCCGCTCTTGAGCACTTGCATCGCGGCGCTCAGCGCAGTGCGGTAAGCCTTGGCCGATCCGTCAGCCGCCACCGTGAATACCAGGCGAGGCGCACGCAGTCCGGCCGGACGATGCAGGTACAGGCTGCGGCCGGCCTTGAGGGCGAGGTCTCCCGTCTTCAAGGCATCGGCGAGCAGCCCGGCCACGGGTTCGGCCAGGTCCTGCGCCGGCTGGGCCGCGTTCAAGACGACCACCAGCGCGTCGCAGGGCGTTTCGGCCCACAGGGCCGGCGAGGAGGAAAGAGCTCGAAAGTCCATAATGCGAACGTTCATTCGGTGCGCCGATGTTATTCGATTCCTCCGTCCGCAAAGAGCTGAGCCGCAGTTTCGGTGCCACCTTGGTGGTGCTGCTGACCATCGTGCTCACGATGATGCTGATCCGCACCCTGGGCCAGGCGGCCAGCGGGGCGGTCTCTCCGCAGCACGTGGTGCTGCTGCTGGGTTACACAGTGCTGGGTTACCTGCCCTCCATCCTCGCGCTGTCGCTGTTCGTCGCCACGGTGAGCACGCTGTCACGCATGTACCGCGACAGCGAGATGGCCGTGTGGTTCGCCAGCGGGGTGCCGCTGAGCCGATTCGCCCGGCCGGTGCTCAGGCTCGCAGCCCCGGTCCTTGCCGCGATCGCGGTGCTGGCGCTGCTGGTGTGGCCCTGGGCCAATCAGAGCATCTCGGAACTGCGCACGCTCTACGAGCGACGCTCGGATCTCTCCCGGGTCACGCCCGGCCAATTCCAGAGCTCCAGCGACGGCCGGCGGGTCTTCTTCATCGAGCGCAACACCGACGAGGGCCGCGTCGGGCGCAACGTGTTCGTCCTCACGCGTGAGGAAGGACGCGAGACCGTGACCACCGCGAGCGTGGGGCGCATCGAGTTCGAGGGCGAGGACCGCTATCTCGTGCTCGAGGCCGGGCAGCAGACCGACCACGATCTGCGCACCGGCGAGCGGCGCATCGCGCAGTTCGAGACCTATCGCATCTTGGTCGATGAGAAGGTGCGCCCGCAGGAGCCGGCGCTGCCCCCGCGGGCGCGCTCGAGCCTGTCGCTGTGGCTGGACCCCCAGCCGCGCCATCTGGGGGAGCTGACCTGGCGGCTCGGCCTGCCGCTGACGGCCTTCAACCTCGTTTTGCTCGGCGTGGGCCTGTCGGCGACCTCGCCTCGGCGAGGGACGAGCTGGAACCTGATGTTCGCCCTGTTGACTTTCGTCGTGTACTACAACCTGCTCAACCTCTCGCAGGCCTGGGTGTCCATCGGGCGCCTGAGCCCACCGGCCGCCCTGCTGGCAGTGCATGGCAGCGCCACGGCACTTGCGCTGGGCCTGCTGCGCTGGCGGGTGCATGGGTTGCGCGGCCTGCTGCCGGGACTGGGTCGCCCGGCCGCCTCGGGGGCCCGGGCATGAAGACCGTCCGCCGCCTGCTATACACCGATATCTTGACGTCCATCGCCTTCGTCGCGGTGGCCTTCCTGGCGCTGTTCTTCTTCATCGACGCCGTGGACGAACTGGAGCGGGTGGGTCGAGGCGGGTACCAGCTGCACCAGGCACTGCTGTACTGCCTGCTGCTGCTGCCCGGCCACCTCTATGTGCTGATGCCGATCGCCGTGCTGATCGGCACCATCTACTCAATGGCCCGCATGGCGCAGTCCTCGGAATTCACGATCCTGCGCGTCAGCGGCCTGGGGCCGCAGCGCGCGCTGGCCCTCCTGCTCGGACTGGGGCTGGTGTTCGCCGCCCTCACCTTCGTGCTGGGGGATTACCTCGCGCCCTACAGCGATCGGCAGGCCCATGCAATGCGGACGATGGCGCGCGGACAGACGGTGTATGGCCAGGCCGGGACCTGGCTGAAAGACCGACAGGCCACGCCCGATGGCGAGCGCAGCTACTCGGTGCAGGTCACCGCGGCCGGGCCCGACGGCCGCCTGCAGCAGGTGCGGCTCTACGAGTTCGATGCCCGGGGACGCCTGGTGGGGCAGTTGCAGGCACAGTCGGCCACGGTGGACGAAGAGGGCCGGTGGATGATGTCCGGCGTGCAACGCAGCCGCTGGCAGCCCGACCCGGGTTCGCGCGACCTGGAGGTCTTCGAGGAGCGGCTGGACCGGTTCGAATGGCGCAGCACGCTCACGCGCAACGTCGTGGTGGCCGCGGTGCGGCCGCCCAGCGAGATGTCGGCGCTGGACCTGTTCCGCTACATGACCCACTTGGCCGACAACGAGCAGGCCGCGCAACGCTATGAGATCCAGTTCTGGAAGAAGGTGCTCTACCCGCTGGCCTGCCTGGTGATGGTGATGCTCGCGCTGCCTTTTGCCTACCTGCACAGCCGCTCGGGCGGGATCAGCCTCAAGGTCTTCGGCGGCATCATGCTGGGGATCAGCTTCGTGCTGCTCAACAACGTCTTCACCCACATCGGCCTGCTGCAGGACTGGACGCCATGGCTGGCGGCAGCCACGCCCAGCGCAGTGTATTTCCTGCTGTCGCTGCTGGCCTTCCACTGGCTGGTGCGTTATCGCTGAAGGCTCGACCATGACACGAATCGGCATCGTCCTCTTTGCCCACGGGGCGCGCGACCCGGCCTGGGCCCGCCCCTTCGAGGCCGTGCGCACGCGACTGGCCGAGCTGCAGCCGCGGGCGGCCGTCGCCCTGGCCTACCTCGAGTTCATGAGCCCCGACCTGCTGCAGGCCGGCCAGGCGGTGGTGGCCCAGGGCTGTACTGAAGTGCGCGTGGTGCCCCTTTTCCTCGGCGCCGGCGGCCACGTGCGCAAGGATCTGCCGCAGCTCATCGACGAACTGCGCCGGCGCCATCCGGATGTGCAATGGACCCTCGCACCGGCCGTGGGTGAGCACCCGGCGGTGGTCGAGGCGATGGCCCGCGTGGCGGCTGAAACGCCCGGGCCCTGAGCCCGGCACATGTCATGCGCCAGTGACATAATTCGAGACTTCTTCAGACGGTCTCGAAATATGAACCTGCACCAGTTCCGCTTCGTCCAAGAGGCCGTGCGGCGCAACCTCAATCTCACCGAGACCGCCAAGGCCCTCTACACCTCCCAGCCGGGCGTGTCCAAAGCCATCCTCGAACTGGAGGAGGAGCTCGGTGTGGACATCTTCGCCCGCCACGGCAAGCGTCTCAAGCGCATCACCGAGCCGGGCCAGGAAGTGCTCAAGTCCATCGAGATCATCATGCGCGAGGTGGGCAACCTCAAACGCATCGGCGAAGAATTCTCCAAGCAAGACGCCGGGACGCTGTCGATCGCCACCACCCACACCCAGGCGCGCTACGTCCTGCCCGCCCCGGTGGCGCAGTTGCGCAAGCGCTTTCCCAAGGTGAGTGTCAGCCTGCACCAGGGCACGCCCGAGCAGGTGGCGCAGATGCTGCTGCAGGAAACCGCCGAGGTGGGCCTGGCCACCGAGTCGCTGGCCGGTTTCGAGGAGCTGGTGACCCTGCCCTGTTACGAATGGACGCATGTGGTGGTGCTGCCGGCCCAGCACCGGCTGGCCGCTCAGGAGCGGCTCTCGCTCGACGATCTGGCCGGTGAACCACTGATCTCCTATCACCCCTCCTTCACCGGCCGCACCAAGATCGACCAGGCGTTCGCGCTGCGCCGGCTCAAGCCCAACATCGTGCTGGAGGCGATCGATTCCGACGTGATCAAGACTTACGTCCGCCTGGGCCTGGGTGTGGGCATCGTGGCCGAGATGGCCGTGCGTGACGACCCGACCTTCACCACCCCGGGTGGCGATCTGGTCTGGCGGCCGGCGGGTCATCTCTTCGGCCAGAACCTCGCGCGCATCGCTTTCAAGCGTGGCGCCTACCTGCGCAATTTCGTCTATGCCTTTGCCGAGCTGACCTCCGAGCGCTTGAACCGCAACCTCATCATGCGCGCGATGGGCGGCGAGTCCAGCTCCTACGACCTCTGAGTCTGCCCATGAACGCCGTTCCCCCACTCACCACCCGGCTGCCCAAGGTGGGCACCACCATCTTCACCGTGATGTCGGCCCTGGCCCAGGAGCATGGCGCCGTCAACCTCGGCCAGGGATTCCCGGACTTCGATTGCGACCCCCGGCTGCTCGATGCGGTGAACACCGCAATGCGCACGGGCCATAACCAGTACCCGCCGATGGCCGGCGTGCCCTCGCTGCGCGAGGCCGTTGCCGCCAAGATCCAGGCGCTGTACGGCCGCACCTACGACCCGGGCGCCGAGATCACCGTGACGGCTGGCGCCACCCAAGCCATTCTGACGGCCATCCTCGCCGTGGTCCATCCGGGCGACGAGGTCCTCGTGCTCGAGCCCTGCTACGACAGCTACGAACCCAACATCGAGCTGGCGGGCGGGAAGGCCGTCTTCGTGCCGCTGGGCCGCTCGGGCCAGGCCGGGGATTTCCGGCCCGACGTCAAGCGCATCGCGGCAGCCATCACGCCACGCACGCGGGCGCTCATCCTGAACACCCCGCACAACCCCAGCGCCACCGTGTGGACGGCCGAGGATATGCGCGCGCTGGCCGAGCTGCTGCGCCCGACCGACATCCTCGTGATCAGCGACGAGGTCTACGAGCACATGGTCTTCGACGGGCAGCAACACGAGAGCGTGGCCCGCCACCCGGGGCTGGCCGAACGCAGCTTCATCGTCTCGAGCTTCGGCAAAACCTACCATGTGACCGGTTGGAAGGTGGGTTACGTGGCCGCGCCGGCTGCCCTGATGGCCGAGTTTCGCAAGGTGCACCAGTTCAACGTGTTCACGGTGAACACCCCGATGCAGCATGCGCTGGCGGCCTACATGGCCGACCCCGCACCGTACCTCGAATTGCCCGCCTTCTACCAGCGCAAGCGCGATCTCTTCCGGGCCGGGCTGGCCGCTACCCGGCTGCGGCTGCTGCCCAGCCAGGGAAGCTACTTCCAATGCGTGGATTACAGCGCCGTCAGTGACCTCGATGAGCCGGCCTTCTGCCGCTGGCTCACCACCGAAGTGGGCGTGGCGGCGATCCCGCTGTCGGTGTTTTACAGCGACGGCACCGATCGCAAGCTCGCGCGCTTTTGCTTCGCCAAGCGCGACGAAACCCTGCACCACGCGCTGGAACGGCTGTCCCGGCTGTGAACACCCGAGGCCCGGCACGGGGCCGCCTGCTCAGCCGGTACGGTCTTTGTCCTCGGGATTGGGCGCCGGAAGTTCGAGGGGTTCGAACTCGATGAGACGGGAATCGTCCGGGCCCACCGGTCCCGAGGGAGCAGCCGGCGGCTGGGCCGCCTCGGCCGCGAGATCGAGGTGCACGTCGATGGACTCGCCCCGCCTCTCGGGGGGAACGCCGGCCCCGGCCGCCATCGACCCGCTGGGCTCCAGCCGGGTCGCGTAGGGATCCTGGGGTTCGTCCAGCGGCAGCAGCAGGTCGACGGCCTCGCCGGTGGACTCCAGTTGCACGCGCTCGCGCGCGATCCCGTACAGCATCAGCAGCTCACGGTAGGCGGGCAGGTCGAACGGCTTGGAGCTTTCGTCGCCCCGCAACAAGGAGGCCTGCAGCACCTCGATGGCACGCACCGGGGTCTCCCACAACCCTTGCAAGCGTTCGATCACGGCCGGATAGTCCTCCAGCGACCGCCCGATGCCCAGGTCCTCGTCCCAGGACGGGACGTAGGCATTGAAGCGACGGTTGAACTCCTCGCGGACCTCCTCGTAGGCCATCCGATCGCCCCGGCGCTTGTGGATCTCCAGCAGCTTCATGTAGGGCAAGGGGCTGGGATCGCGATGCTCGCGCAGGTGACCGCGCAGCAGCTCGATGGCCGATTCATCCTGCCCGAGGACGATGAAGAACTCGGCCTGCTGCTCCAGGTCGATGAGCTCCTCCACTGCCACCTTCTCCTGGGCCCCTTCGCTCCCCGAGGCGGGCAGCACCGGCGTCGGCCTGGCAGGGGCTGCCGGCGCCTCGCGCACCACAGGCACCGATGGGGCCGATGGCGCCGGGCTGGGAGGGGTCACTGGCGGCGTCGCGACAGGGGGCGTCGCCGCAACCGGGGCCTCGACCGGCGCCGCTGCGCCCGCCGCCAGGTCGGCAGGCAAGCTGCCCGCCGCCGAGGGGCGCCACCATGCGCCGGCGCCACTGCCACGTTGTCGCGCGATCCAGACCAGGCCCGCGGCCAGCGCGAGGCTCAGCACCAGCAGCGCGTAGACCAGGGGGTTGGCATAGCGCTCAGCCTGCGCCTGCCGCAGGCTGGCCTGCAGTCCTTCGAGAGCCTGTCGTGTGGCCGCCGATTCCTGGCGCAATGCCTCCAGGCTCTGCTCCAACTGGCGCAGGCGCTCGGCTTCGAGTGCCGCCTGCTCGGGCGTGGTCCTCAGGGCCCGCCACAGCGCGGCTGCAGCTTGACGGTCCTCGGCGCGGGCCGGATCGGCCTGCCCCAGGGACATCGACAACTGCAGGCTGGGCGTGCTGAACAGTTCCGCATCGAGCGGATCCAACCGCAGGCGCGGCTGCTCGACCGTGGCAGCGCGGGGGGCGGCCGGTCGAGCCGCTGGGCGCTGCGCTCGCGGCGGCGCGGCGCGGGCACCTTCCGGGCGGGACGCGCTGCGACGCGAAGCCTGGGCACGGGGCGATGCGGCCGGTGCCGGCACGTCGGAGGCTGCGGCTTGCGCCACTTCCGGGCCGGCCTGCCGGGACGCTGCGGCCGTCGACGCCTTCTGCGACGGGGCGCGGTGAGACGACGGCGGCTGCGCGCCGGCTGCACTGGTCGGCGCCTGCGTCTCCGGTGGCGTGCGCACCGTCGGTGGGTCGGCAAAGGCCACGAATTGCCGGGACAGTCGCGCCTTGCAACCCACCGTGAGGTCCACGGTGATGATGGGCTCGTTCACCGGTGCCAGGGTGGTCACACGCGCCGTGCGTTGCGGCCCGGCAGAGGCCGGATCCCATTGCACACGCACCTGACTCGTCCCCAGCTGCACGTCGCCAAAACGCACCTCGGCCCGCAGGCATTCCGCATCGGCCTGTTCGTCGGGCTCGACACGTACTGCCACGGCGAAATCCAGCGGCAGGCCCAGCACGGCCTGGGACCCGGCCTGCCCGAACCCCAAGGCCTGGACGCCCCCGTGCAGCCCCAGCAGGGCCAGGCAACAGGCGGCAAGCGGCAGGCGTGGAATGCGGGCGGGGCGGCTCTTCATGCGATGGATGTCACGCAGGCCTGGAGACTCTAGCATGCCCGCCCCGCAGGTCCGCTGCGTGGTGCTCCGGATGACGACACCGCGCGCCCCTTCGGCCGGCCAGACGGGGCATCATCACAACGGGCCCGACCGGGATGGCGCGGCCGCCTCCCCGGGACGGCTCGTGCACAATGAACGCCCAGCCCCCCAACCCCCCCCAGCCGCCTGCGCGCGAGACCGCCATGCCCAGTGAACTCCTGACCGAACGCATCGACCGCACCCTGGTGCTCACGCTCAGCGACCCAGACACGCGCAATGCGCTGTCCGAGGAGATCACCGCCGCCGGGGTGGAGGCCCTCAACGTGGCCGAATCGTCCGACGAGGTGCGCAACGTGGTGATCACGGGGGCGGGCGGCGCGTTTTGCGCAGGCGGCCATCTGCAGCAACTGCAGCGCAACGCCCAGCTCGGCCCGGAGGTTCAGACGGCGCGGCTGGAGCGCTTCCACCGCTGGATCGAGGCGATCCGCACCTTCCCCAAACCGGTGATCGCTGCCGTGGAAGGCGTGGCAGCCGGGGGCGGCTGCTCGCTCGCCCTGGCGTGCGATCTCATCGTCGCCTCGCGCGAGGCCCGCTTCACGCTGGCCTACAACCGCATCGGGCTGTCTCCCGACGGCGGCGCCACCTGGCATCTGATGCAGATGCTGCCGCGGCCGGTGGTCACCGAGCTGCTGTGGCTGTGTGAGCCGGTGGCGGCCGAACGCCTGCACGGCTTCGGCCTTGTCAACCGGGTGACAGACAAGGGCCGCGCGCTGGCCGAAGCTCTGGCCCTGGCAGGCCGCCTGGCCGAGATGGCCCCCAACGCGCTGGCCAGCAGCAAGGAGCTGCTCAACCACTGGCCCTCGCGCACCCTGCCCCAGCAACTCGACGCCGAACGGGACAGCTTTGTCGACAACCTCCTACACCCCAACGCCCGCGAAGGCATCGCCGCCTTCTTCGACAAGCGCCCTGCGCGCTTTCGCTGAACCTCGCACGAGCGCGATCAGGAGTCGGCGATGAAGCCGCGTCTGCCCCGGCGCCGGCGCATCTACCTAATGCGCCATGGTTCGGTCGACTACTTCCTGCCCGATGGCACCCCGGTGCCGCCGGACACCGTGCCGCTCAATGCCGCAGGCCGCAACCAGGCGGATGCCGCAGGCGCCCTCTTCGGCCAGGCGGGCGTGCGTTTCGACCGCGTCTGGGCCAGCGGCCTGCCGCGCACCGTCGAGACGGCCGAGCGCGTGCTCTCGGCCTGCGCGCAGCGCGTGCCGGTCGAGATCGACGAGGCCCTGCAGGAGATTCGCCCGGGCCGCCTGGCCGACATCCCGCGCGACCGCGTGCGCGAGGCCTTCCTGGGTGCTTTTCAGGGCGTGACCGATGAATCCGCACGCTTCCTCGGGGGCGAGTCGGTCGGGGAGATGCTCGACCGCATCCTGCCCGCGTTCCAGGCCGTGCTGGCCGACGCCTCCTGGGACCAATGCCTGCTGGTGTTGCATGGCGCCGTCAACCGCGGCCTGCTCTCGTATGCCCTGGCGGGCCGGCGCTGCTTCCTGGGCCGTCTGGAGCAGGCGCCGGCGTGCATCAACATCCTCGACGTCGGCGAAGACGACCTGGTCGTGCGTGCCATCAATCTGGCGCCCACGCAGTGGCTGCACGCCGACGAACGCCTGACCACGATGGAAAAGCTGCTCGCCCAGTACCTGCGACTGGATGCTGCCGTCGTGGACCGCGGCGTTCAGCGCGCGTAGCCCGGGTTGCGGCGGTCCAGCCGCCGCAGCAGCCCGGGCCAAGCCAGCCTGCCGGCGCCCTGCCCGCGCGTGACCTGACGGGCCTGCTGGGCCGACGTGCGGATGATCTCCGGATCGACCGTCACCAGCTCCCCGCCGCCGGCCTGCGCACGGACCTGGATCGCGCACACCGTCTCGAAGAGATACATCGCCAGGAAGGCGTCGGCCACCGTCGGCCCCACCGTCAAAAGGCCATGGTTGCGCAGCATCAGGTAGGTGTGGTCGCCCAGATCATGCACGAGCCGTGGCTTTTCGTCGTCGCGCAAGGCCACGCCCTCGTAGTCGTGATAGCCCAGACTTGCGAGCACGAAGATCGACTGCTGCGACAGCGGCAGCACCCCATGCTTCTGGGCCGACACCGCAATGCCGTTGAGGGTGTGCGTGTGCAGCACGCAGTGCGCATCGTGGCGTGCCGCATGGATGGCGCTGTGGATGGTGAAGCCTGCCGGGTTGATCTCGAACGGCGTGTCGTCGAGCTTGCGACCGGACAGGTCGATGCGCACCAGGCTGGATGCCGTGATCTCCTCGAACAGCAGACCATAAGGGTTGATGAGGAACTGATCCTCGGTGCCCGGCACGCGGGCCGTGATGTGGGTGAAGACGAGGTCGTCCCAGCCGAACAAGGCCACCAGCCGGTAGGCCGCGGCCAAGTCCACACGGGTGCGCCACTCGGCTTCGCTCACACGGCCTTGGAGCGAAGGCAGATCGTCGATCGAGGGGCTCGTCACAGGGCTCGCAGCCATGGCTAGTCTCCGGGTTGTCAGGTGGATGGACAATAGGGGCAGCATCGACAGCCGTTCTGTCACGTCAGCGACAAAACATGCAGACCCCCATTCTTACAATCGCCGAACGCAACACCATCGAGTCCGGCCCTTGGTTTTCCAAGCTCTCTCCCGCCCTGCGCCAGGCCATCCTGTCCCGGGCCTCGGTGCGCCGTCTCGGCGATGGTGCACTGCTGTCCTCGCGCGGCGAACCGGCCAGCGAATGGATCGGCGTGGCCAAGGGAGCGGTGCGTGTGAGCTCGGTGTCGCTGTCGGGCAAGCAGGTCACGCTCACCTATGTGGAGCCGGGCGTGTGGTTCGGCGATATCGCCCTCTTCGACGGCCTGCCGCGCACACACGATGCACACGCGCATGGCGACACGACGTTGCTGGTGGTGCGCAAGCCCGACTTCAAAGAACTGCTGTCACAGCACGTGGAACTCTACGAGGCCTTGCTGCGACTGAACTGCCGGCGTCTGCGCCTGATGTTCAACATCGTCGAGGACCTCAACACCCTGCCGCTGGCCGCACGTCTGGCCAAGCAGCTCCTGCTGCTGGTGCGCACCTATGGCGTGCCCCAGGGCGAGCACGAGATCCGCATCGGCCTGCAGCTCGCCCAGGAGGACCTGGCCCAGTTGCTTGGCGCGTCGCGACAGCGGGTCAACCAGGAACTCAAGGCCCTGGAACGCGAAGGCGCCGTGCGCATCGAGCCCACGCGGCTGATCGTGCTTTCGCGCGAGAAGCTGCTGGCCATCGCCGAACGCTAGCCGATCACGCCTCATCCGGTGGCCGGCTCGCATCGAACCTCGACAGGAACGCCTGATGGAAGCCAACACCGGAACCCGCCCCGTGGCCGAGCAGCACCGGTTCGACGTCGCTGCCCTCGAAGCCTACCTTCGCGCCCATCTGCCGGGTTTTGCCGGCCCCCTGAGCGTCGAGCAGTTCAAAGGCGGGCAGTCCAACCCCACCTATAAGCTCACCACGCCCTCGTGCCTCTACGTGATGCGCGCCAAGCCCGGGCCCGTGGCCAAGCTGCTGCCTTCGGCCCATGCGATCGAACGCGAGTTCACCGTGATGCGTGCACTGCACGGCACCGACGTGCCGGTGGCACGCATGCACGTGCTGTGCGACGACGAATCCGTCATCGGCAGGGCCTTCTACATCATGGAGTACGTCGAGGGCCGGGTGTTCTGGGACCAATCCCTGCCGGCCCTGTCCGCAGCCGAACGCGGCGCCATCTACGACGAGATGAACCGGGTGATCGCCGCGCTGCACAGCGTGGACTTCCTCGAGCGCGGGCTGGCCGACTACGGCAAACCGGGCAACTACTTCGAGCGCCAGATCGCCCGCTGGACCAAGCAATACCAGGCCTCCATCACCGAGCCGATCGAGGCGATGGACCGCCTCATCGAGTGGCTGCCGGCCCACATCCCCGACAGCGCTCGCGACGAATCCCAGGTGTCGATCGTGCACGGCGACTACCGTCTGGACAATCTCATCTTCCATCCGACCGAGCCGCGTGTGCTGGCGGTGCTGGACTGGGAACTGTCCACCATCGGTCACCCACTGGCCGACTTCAGTTACCACTGCATGTCCTGGCACATTCCGCCGGGTGCCTTCCGGGGCATCGGAGGCCTAGACCTGGCCGCGTTGGGCATTCCCAGCGAGAAGGACTACGTGCGCCGCTATTGCGAACGCACCGGGCGCACCGACCCCGACGCGGTGATGGCCGACTGGAACTTCTATCTGGCTTACAACCTGTTCCGCATCGCCGGCATCCTGCAAGGCATCGCCAAGCGGGTGGTCGACGGCACGGCATCGAGCGCACAGGCCCGGCAGGCGGCTGCCGGGGCCCGTCCTCTGGCGGAAATGGGCTGGCACTTCGCCACGCGCCGCTGAGCATCGACGACCCCCTGACGGAGACACCATGGACTTCGCTTACACCCCTAAGACCCAGGCCCTGCGCGAGAAGCTGCTGGCCTTCATGGATGAACACATCTATCCAGCCGAGCCCCGCTATGACGAGGAGCTGGCTGCCAACACCGCCGCTGGCAGGCGCTGGACGCCGTTGCAAGTCATCGAGGAGCTCAAGGTCAAGGCCCGGGCGGCCGGCCTGTGGAACCTGTTCCTGCCCGAAAGCGAATACGGTGCCGGCCTGCTCAACCAGGAATACGCGCCGCTGGCCGAGATCATGGGGCGGGTGCCCTGGGCTAGCGAGGTCTTCAACTGCTCGGCGCCCGACACCGGCAACATGGAAACCATCGTGCGCTACGGCACGCCCGAGCAAAAGAAACAGTGGCTCGAGCCGCTGCTCGACGGCAAGATCCGCAGCGCTTTTGCCATGACCGAACCGGCCGTGGCCTCTTCGGACGCCACCAACATCGAATCGCGCATCGAGCGCCAGGGCGACGAGTACGTCATCAACGGCCGCAAGTGGTGGACCTCGGGCGCCGGGGATCCCCGCTGCAAAATCTACATCTTCATGGGCAAAACCGACCCGACGGCGCCCAAGCACAGCCAGCAGTCGATGATCCTGGTGCCCGCCGACACCCCGGGAATCACGGTGCTGCGCCCCTTGCACGTGATGGGATACGACGACGCCCCCCACGGCCACATGGAAGTGCTGTTCGAGAACGTGCGTGTGCCGGCGAGCAACATCCTGCTCGGCGAGGGCCGCGGCTTCGAGATCGCCCAGGGTCGCCTGGGCCCCGGGCGCATCCACCACTGCATGCGCCTGATCGGCCTGGCCGAGCGTTCATTGGAACTCATGTGCAAGCGCGCCTCCTCGCGCGTGGCCTTCGGCAAGACCATCGCCCAGCAGACCGTCACCCAGGAGCGCATCGCCGAGGCCCGCTGCATGATCGAGCAAGCCCGCCTGCTGACGATGAAGGCCGCCTGGATGATGGACGTGGCCGGCAACAAGACGGCCAAGCTGGAGATTGCGATGATCAAGGTCGTCGCCCCCAGCATGGCCTGCAAAGTCATTGACTGGGCCATGCAGGTGCACGGTGGCGCGGGCATGTGCCAGGACTTCCCGCTGGCCAACTTCTACGCCCACGCCCGCACGCTGCGCTTTGCCGACGGCCCCGACGAGGTCCATCGCAACGCCATCGCCAAGTGGGAACTGGGCCGCCACGCCGCCTGAACACGCGCGGCGCCCCGGCATCGACGCCCGCCTTCGTGCGGGCGTTTTCTTGGGGACACTGCCACACGGCGGGCCCGGATCGGCTAGATTGGCGGCTCTTGCACGAACAATCATCCCAACCGACGGAGGTCTGTCCATGATCGAGGTGTATTCCTGGGCCACGCCCAACGGCCACAAGGTCCACATCATGCTCGAGGAGTGCGGGCTGCCCTATCGGGTCGTGGCCGTCGACATCGGCGCGGGCGACCAATTCAAGCCCGAGTTCCTGGCCATCAGCCCCAACAACAAGATCCCAGCGATCATCGACCCCGACGGGCCCGACGGCCGGCCCATCTCGCTTTTCGAATCGGGCGCCATCCTGTTGTACTTGGCCGGCAAGACCGGACGCTTTCTGCCCGCAGACACTCGCGGTAAGTACGAGGTGCTGCAGTGGCTCATGTTCCAGATGGGCGGCGTGGGCCCGATGCTGGGCCAGGCCCACCACTTCCGCCTTTACGCCCCCCAGAAAATCGACTATGCGATCGACCGCTACACCAACGAGGCCCGGCGCCTGTACGGCGTGATGGACAAGCGCCTGGCCAACAGCCGCTACATGGGAGGGCCCGAGTACAGCATCGCCGACATCGCGATCTTCCCCTGGCTGCGCTCATGGAAGAACCAGGGCATCGACTGGAACGACTATCCGCACCTGAAAGGCTGGTTCGATGAGATCTCTGCGCGACCAGCGGTGCAGCGCGGGGTGGAGGTGCTGGCCGACCGGCGCAAGCCCATCACCGACGAGCGCGCCCGCGAGGTGCTGTTCGGCACCGAGCAATACCGGCGTCACTGATCCACCCGCCGTGCGCCTTGCCGCCTGCCTGATCGCCGCCCTCCTGTCCTGGCCGGCCTTGGCCGCCCCCCAGACCGTCGTCGCTGCCGCCGGGGAGCCATCGCGTCCGCGTATCGGTCTGGTGCTCTCCGGGGGCGGCGCCCGTGGAGGGGCCCACATCGGGGTGCTGCGCGCACTGGAAGAGCTGCGCGTGCCGGTGGATCTCATCGTGGGCACCAGCGCAGGAGCCATCGTCGGTGCCGCCTATGCCAGCGGACTGCCACTGCCGGACATCGAGCAGGAGATGCAGGGCCTGAGCACCGGCAGTCTCTTTCGGGATCTGCGCCGCACCGACGAACCCTATCGACGCAAGCTCGACGACAGCACGAACTACATCGGCCCCGAAGTGGGCGTGCGTGCCGACGGGCTGGCCCTGCCCAAGGGGGCTGTCTCGGGCGTGTCGCTGGAGGCCGTGCTGCGCCGGCTCACCCGACGCCAAACGCAGGACGACTTCGACCACCTGCCCGTGCCCTACCGTGCCGTGGCCACCGACCTGGTGAGCGGCGAGATGGTCGTGCTGTCCCGCGGCAGTCTAGCCCAGGCTGCACGGGCCAGCATGGCCGTACCCGGGGCCGTGACACCCGTGGAGATCGACGGGCGGCTCCTGGTGGACGGCGGGCTCACCCGCAACCTGCCGGTGGACCTGGCACGGCAGCTCGGTGCCGACATCGTCATCGCCGTCAACGTGGGCACGCCGCTGCTGCGGCGTGAGGACATCTCGTCCATCCTGTCGGTGACCGAGCAGGTGATCGGCATCCTCACCCATGCGAACGTGAGGCAATCCCTGTCCGAGCTGAAGGAAAGCGACATCCTCATCACCCCGGACCTCGCCGACCTCAGTTCGGCCCATTTCGACCGCCTGTCCGAAGCGGTACAGCGGGGCGAATCCGCCGCACAGGCCGCACGCGAGCGCCTGTCCCGCCTGAGCCTGCCGCCGCCCGTCTACGAATCGCTGATGATCGCGCGCTTCCAGGGCGAGCGGCGCACCCCTGCCCGCATCGACGAGATCCGCGTGACCGGCACCGACAAGGTCAACCCGGCCGTCGTGCGTGCCGCCATGACCACCCGCGAGGGCGACGCCTTCGACAGCCGGCGCCTGGACGACGACATGAAGCGTATCTATGCCCGTGGCGACTTCGAGAGCGTGAACTACACGCTCGTCGAGGAGAACGGCCGCAGCGTGCTCGTCACCGAAGTCACCGAAAAGCCCTGGGGCCCCAACTACCTGCGCTTCGGACTGGCCCTATCGTCCGACTTCCGGGGCAATGCCTACTTCAACCTGCTGGGCACCCATCGCTGGAGCTGGCTGAACGAGCGGGGCGCCGAATGGCGCAACGACATCCAGGTGGGCCGCAACGACCTGGTGCGCAGCGAGTGGCACCAACCCCTTGACACCCGTCAGACGGTCTTCGCCTCGGTGCATGCCCTGCTGCAACGCGACCCGCTGGACATCTTCTCGAGCGGCGGCCGCAAGCGCCTGGTGCGTCTGCGCCGCACGCTCAGTGGCGCAGGTGCGGACCTCGGGCTCACGCTGGGCACTGCCGGTGAAGTGCGGCTGGGCCTGTTCCGCGGCCGGCTGCGCCTGAGCGATGACACCAACGTGCTGGCGGGGCTGATCGCACTGCCCCAGGCCCAGATGGGGGCGACCCGCCTGCAGCTCGGGCTGGACACGCTGGACAATTCTCGCTTCCCGCGCACAGGCTATGCCGCAGAGTTCTCCGTCTATGCCTCGCATCCCCGACTGGGGGCCAGCGACCGCTACACCAAGGCATATACCGCCGCCACCAAACCCCTGACCCTGGGTGTCCACACGGTGATGCTCTCGGGCTTCCTCGGACGCGCGCTGGGAGACCACGCCCTGCCCGACTACGAACTGTTCACCCTTGGCGGGTTCCAGCGTCTGTCGGGCTACCAGACGGGTGAACTCACCGGCACGGAAGTGGGTTACGGCCGCATCAACTACAACGTCCGTCTGACACAGGCCGACCTCTTCGACGGCGCCTACATCGGGCTCTCGCTCGAAGCCGGCCGCATCGGTGAGTCCGCCTTCGGTGCCAACCGGACCTCGCTGCGCCGAGGCGGGTCGATCTACTTCGCGTTCGACTCCCCGCTCGGCCCGGTGTACCTGGCCTACGGCCAGGCTGACGGAGGTCGGCGGGCCGCCTACTTCTTCCTGGGCCGGCCCTGAGCCTGCGCACGCCGCACCCGTGTGCGATGATTGGCGTCTCGCGAGCGATGACACAGCATGCGCAGCCTCTTCCATCTGGCCTACCACGTGCACGACCTTAACGCCGCACGCCGCTTCTACGGCGGTGTGCTGGGCTGCCGCGAAGGCCGCTCCACCGACACCTGGATCGATTTCGACTTCTTCGGGCACCAGATCTCGCTGCATCTGGGCGAGCCCTTTGCCACCACGAACACCGGGCGTGTCGGAGCGCATCTCGTGCCCATGCCGCACCTGGGTGTGGTGCTGGAGTTGCCTGACTGGCAGGCCCTGGCCGAGCGCCTGCGCGCTGCCGGCATCGAGTTCGTGCTCGAACCCCAGGTGCGCTTCGCGGGCGAGCCCGGCGAGCAGTGGACGATGTTCTTCCGCGACCCCTCGGGCAACCCGATCGAAGTCAAGGGCTTCCGCTCTTTCGACGCGGTCTACGACCACTGAATCGCGACGCACGCCACGTAGAATCCCGGCCATCTGCCCGTAGCTCAACTGGATAGAGCAGCTGCCTTCTAAGCAGCAGGTCGGGGGTTCGAGTCCCTCCGGGCAGGCCAACCCTTATCGATAGTGCGCCAGGAAGGCAGCGGCTGAAACGCTGCCCGTGCCTCCTCCCATGCCAGATGGAACGGGGACTCGCGCAGCGGCTCCGGCAGGAGATCGCCGAGCAAGGTGCCCGACCACGTATCAGCCACGCAGGCGATAAAGCGTTGCAGCGGCTTGCGGCCTGATCTCACCGATCCACAGATCCTGTGGACAGCCCTGTGAACACGCCGGGGATGCCCTGGACGAGCCCCGTATCCATCGGGCTTCCGGCTGGATTGCCTGAATTTTCAGCAAAGGACGGGCGCTCAGTGCGTACCCGCATCGGCGAACCGCGGCACAAGCGGCTCCTTGCGCGCGAAGGCGACCCGTTGAACAGTTCTCGAACAGTTGGACACCCCAAAGTGCCCGCTCACGCGTGAAGCTGCGTCGATTGGTCGGGGTGACACGATTCGAACGTGCGACCCACTGCTCCCAAAGCAGTTGCGCTACCAGGCTGCGCTACACCCCGAAGGCGCACATTGTAGTGCGCCGCCGGGGGCGGATGCTCACCCCACGACCTGGGCCCAGGCCTTCTCCAGGCGCTTGACCGACACCGGCTGGGGGGTGCGCAGTTCCTGCGCGAAGAGACTGACGCGCAATTCTTCGAGCAGCCAGCGGAACTCTTCGAGCCGGGCATCGCCTTGGCCCTTCAGTTCCGCCAGTCGCCGTTGATAGCGCTGCTCCAGCGGTTTGACTTCGGCCAGCCGCGCCGCATCGCGCGCCGGGTCCCCGCGCAGCTTGTCCAGCCGCATGACGATGGCCTTGAGGTAGCGCGGGAAATGCACCAACTGGGCGTAGGGCGTGACAGCCAGGAAGCGCTTGCCCATGAGCCGCTGCAATTGCCCGGCCAGGTCATCGGCCACCTCCTTGGGCGGCCTGCTGTCCTTGAGCTTGCGCAGGGCCGCCTGGTACTCGGCCAGGACCATGCCCGCCAGGCGCGCCACCTCCTGTGCAATGAGGTTCAGGCGGGGCCGCCCCTGCTCGATGCGGGCCCGGAACGCGGCCTCGTTCTGTGGCAAGGGGTCGTGCAGGAAGGCGCGGTCCAGCGCCACCTCGATGATCTGCTCGCGCAATTCGTCGGACGTGCCCAGGCTCATGTAGGCCACGGCCATCTTCTGCAGGTCCGGGATGTTCTTCTCCAGGTACTTTAAAGGCTCCCTGATTTGCAGGGCCACGAGGCGCCGCAGCCCCACTCGATGCCGGACCGCGGCCACCTCGGGCTCGTCGAAGACCTCGATCTCCACATGGCTGCCTTTGTCGATCAGCGCCGGGAAGCCCACCAGGCTTTGTGAGCCACGCTGCAGCTCCATCAGCTCGGGCAACTCACCAAACGTCCAGTCGGTGTAGCGAGTCGATGCCACCACCGCCGGGGCGGGTGCCGCCGTGGCCTGGTCCGGCGCCCGCGCCACGGCCCGGGGGGATGCCACCGGCGCCGCCGCTGGGGCCGCCCCCAATTTCAGCGCCGCCAGGGCCTGAAAGGCCCCACGCGCCTGGGTCCCCAGCTCGGCCTTGAGTGCGGCAAGGTTGCGGCCCATGCCCAGTTGGCGGCCATGCTCATCGACCACCCGGAAATTCATGAAGAGGTGGGGCGAGAGCATGTCCAGTTTGAAGTCGCCGCGTTTGACATCGAGCTGGGTGCGGTCACGCACCGCCTGCAGCAAGGATTCCAGCAGCGAGCCCTGGGCGAAGGGGTGGCTGTCGATGAAGGACTGGGCAAACTCGGGCAGCGGCACCAGGCGCGCACGCGGCTTCTGAGGCAGACTCTTGAGCAGCGCGAGCACCTTGTCCTTGAGCAGGCCCGGCACCAGCCATTCGCAGCGCTCTTCACCGACCTGGTTGAGCGCGTAGATCGGCACCGTCACCGTCACGCCATCTTTCGCATCGCCCGGGTCGTGCAGGTAGCTCGCGGTGCAGTCGATGCCGCCTACGCGCACCGTCCTGGGAAAGGCCTCGGTCGTGATGCCCGCTGCCTCGTGACGCATCAGCTCATCTTTCGTGAGCATCAGCAGCCTGGGGTTGCGCAGGCTTTCCTGCCGATACCAGCGCTCGAAGCTGGCCCCGCTGCACACCTCGGCCGGGATCTGCTGGTCATAGAAGGCGTAGATCAGCTCGTCATCGACGAGCACATCCTGACGGCGCGACTTGTGCTCGAGGTCCTCGACCTGGCGGATCAGCTTGCGGTTGTGGGACAGGAAGGGCAGTTTCGTCTCCCACTCGCCCGCGACCAACGCCTCGCGGATGAAGATTTCGCGCGCTGCCGCTGGATCGACCTTGCCGAAGCTCACCCGCCGTTGGTTGTAGACCACCAGGCCATAGAGGGTGGCGCGCTCCAGCGCCACCACCTCGGCGGCCTTCTTTTCCCAGTGCGGGTCCAGCAACTGGGTCTTGAGCAGGTGGCCGGCGACCCAGGGAATCCATTGCGGGTCGATCGCCGCCAGCCCCCGCCCGTACAGCCGCGTGGTCTCGACCAGCTCGGCGGCCACCAGCCAGCGTCCCGGCTTCTTGCTCAGGTGTGCTCCGGGGTGACGCCAGAACTTGATGCCCCGGGCCCCCAGGTACCAGTCGTCCTCGTCACTCTTGCAGCCCACATTGCCCAGCAGTCCGGCCAGCATTGCCACGTGGATCTGCTCGTAGGTGGCCGCGCTGGCGTTGAGCTTCCAGCCGTGCTCGGCCACCACCGTGTGCAGTTGGGCGTGGATGTCACGCCACTCGCGCACGCGGCGAGGGGAGATGAAGTGCTCGCGCAGCAGTTGCTCGTATTTGCGGTGCGACAGGCGGTGCTCGCCATGGCCGCCACGGCTGTCCTCCAGCCATTTCCACAGCTTGAGATAGCCCATGAACTCCGACTTCTCGTCGTCGAACTTGCGGTGCTTCTCGTCGGCCGCCTGCTGCTGGTCCAGCGGGCGGTCGCGCACGTCTTGCACGCTCAAGGCCGAGGCGATCACCAGCACCTCGGCCAGGGACTGGCGCTGCCGCGCCTCCAGGATCATGCGTCCCACGCGAGGGTCCAGCGGCAGCCTGGACAACTCTTTGCCGATGGGGGTGAGCTCGTTGGCCTCATCCACCGCGTTGAGCTCGCCCAGCAGCGCATAGCCGTCGGCGATCGCCTTGCGCGGCGGCGGCTCCAGGAACGGGAAGTCCTCCACCTGCCCCAGGCCCAGCGCCTTCATGCGCAGGATCACACCGGCCAGCGAGGACCGCAGGATCTCCGGATCGGTGAACCGAGGCCGACCGGCAAAGTCCTTCTCGTCATACAGGCGGATGCACACACCGTTGGCCACGCGACCGCAGCGGCCGGATCGCTGCTGTGCCGCCGCCTGGCTGATGGGCTCCACCTGCAGTTGCTCGACCTTGTTGCGATAGCTGTAGCGCTTCACGCGCGCCAGGCCCGAGTCGATGACGTAGCGGATGCCGGGGACCGTCAGCGAGGTCTCGGCCACGTTGGTGGCCAGCACGATGCGCCGCCCGTCGCCGGGCTCGAACACCCGGTCCTGCTCGGCCTGAGACAGCCGCGCAAACAGCGGCAGGATCTGCGCATGCCGGTGCGCCGGCTGGTGCGACAGGTGCTTGCGTAGATGATCGGCCGCCTCGCGGATCTCGCGCTCGCCGGGCAGGAAAACCAGGATGTCGCCCGGGCCTTCGCGCCAGAGTTCGTCCACCGCATCGGCGATGGCGTCGTTGAGGTCGAAGTCCCGGCTCTCCTCAAAGGGCCGCCAGCGCAGCTCCACCGGGTACAGCCGCCCGGACACCTGAATCACCGGTGCCGGCCCCTGCCGGCCGGCGAAGTGCTGCGCAAAGCGCTCGGCGTCGATCGTGGCCGAGGTCACGATGACCTTCAGATCCGGCCGGTGCGGCAGGATCTGGCGCAGATAGCCCAGCAGGAAGTCGATGTTCAAGCTGCGCTCGTGGGCCTCGTCGATGATGAGCGTGTCGTAGGCCGACAGCAGCGGGTCGGTCTGCGTCTCGGCCAGCAAGATGCCGTCGGTCATCAGCTTCACCGAGGCCCCGGGCGAAAGCCGGTCCTGGAAGCGCACCTTGTAGCCCACCACCTCGCCCAGCGGCGAGTTCAGCTCCTGGGCGATGCGCTTGGCCACACTGGAGGCCGCGATGCGCCGCGGCTGGGTGTGACCGATCAGGCCGGCCCCCCCGGCCCCGCGGCCCCGTCCCAGGGCCAGCGCAATCTTGGGCAACTGCGTGGTCTTGCCCGAGCCCGTCTCGCCGCAGACGATGACCACCTGGTGCGCCTGGAGCGCACGCGCAATCTCCTCCCACCGGCCGGACACCGGCAGCGACTCGGGAAAGGTGATCGGCGGAACGGGGTGGGCGGGCCCCGCACTGCGGGGCCGTGCGCTGGAACTCATCGGCTCGTGCAAAATCCGCCATTATTTCAAAGCGCCCGCCCGGACGCGGACCACCGCCCGCCCACCACCATGAGCCTCGTTTTTCCCCACACCTTCGTCCCGTGGTTCCGCTCGGTGGCGCCGTACGTCCATGCCTACAAGGGCAAGACCTTCGTGGTAGGCCTGGCCGGCGAAGCGATCGCCGCGGGCAAACTCAATGCCTTCGTTCAGGACCTGGCGATCTTGCACGCCATGGGCATCAAGCTCGTGCTCGTGCACGGCTTCCGTCCGCAGGTGACCGAACAACTTCGCGCCAAGGGGCACGAATCGCGCTTTTCTCACGGCATACGCATCACCGACCCCATCGCGCTGGACTGCGCCCAGGAAGCCGCCGGCCAGTTGCGTTTCGAGATCGAGGCCGCGTTCTCCCAGGGCCTGCCCAACACGCCCATGGCCAATTCGACGGTGCGCGTGATCTCGGGTAACTTCCTCACCGCCCGGCCGGTCGGCATCGTCGACGGCGTGGACTTCATGCACAGCGGCGTGGTGCGCCGCGTGGACGCAGGCGCCATTCAGCGCGCCATCGACACCGGAGCGATCGTGCTGCTGTCGCCCTTCGGCTTCTCGCCCACGGGCGAGGCCTTCAATCTCACGATGGAAGATGTGGCCACCAGCACCGCGGTGGCCCTGCAGGCCGACAAGCTCATCTTCATGACCGAGGTGCCCGGCATCCGCGAAAACCCCAACGACCCGGACAGCCCGATCGACACCGAGCTGGCGCTGGCCGATGCGCAACGCCTGCTGGCCCAGTTGCCCAGCCCGAGCCAGCCCACCGACACGGCCTTCTACCTGCAGCACTGCGTCAAGGCCTGCCTGGGCGGGGTCGAGCGCTCGCACATCCTGCCTTTCTCCGTGGACGGCGCCGTGCTGCTCGAGGTGTACACCCACGACGGCATCGGCACCATGGTGGTCGACGAAAAGCTGGAAAGCCTGCGCGAGGCCACCGTGGACGACATCGGCGGCATCCTCCAGCTCATCGAACCCTTCGAGAAGGACGGCACCCTGGTCAAGCGCAGCCGCACCGAAATCGAGCGGGACATCGGCCACTACACCGTGATCGAACACGACGGCGTGATCTTCGGCTGCGCGGCCCTTTACCCCTACCCCGAGGCCCGCACCGGCGAGATGGCGGCGCTGACCATCTCGCCCCAGGTGCAGGGCCAGGGTGACGGCGAGCGCATCCTCAAGCGCATCGAGCAGCGCGCACGTGCGATGGGGCTGGAGACCCTGTTCGTGCTCACCACCCGCACGATGCACTGGTTCATCAAGCGCGGCTTCAGCGAGGTCGACCCGGACTGGTTGCCCGAAGCGCGCAAGCGCAAGTACAACTGGGACCGCCGCTCCAAGGTCCTGGTCAAGCGCCTGCGCTGAGCGCACAGGAAATGCGCAAGGCGCATTGGGTCATCGGGCGGCAAGGCCCGTGTCCCGCGCGACAATCCCCCCCGAATCCCTCCGATGACACAAGGCAATTCCATGGCTCGCACCGTTCATTGCGTCTATCTCAAGAAGGAAGCCGAAGGCCTCGACTTCCCTCCCTATCCCGGTGAGCTGGGCAAGCGCATCTACGACCACGTCAGCAAGGAAGCCTGGGCGGGCTGGTTGAGGCACCAGACCATGCTCGTCAACGAGAACCGGCTGAACCTGGCCGACGCACGGGCCCGTCAGTACCTGGCCCGGCAGATGGAGCGCTACTTCTTCGGCGAAGGCGCCGACCAGCCCGCCGGCTACGTGCCGCCGTCGAACTGAACCCTTCGCCCCGGCCGGCCGCCGCCAAGCGGCCCAGCGGAAAACAACGACGCCGGAACCGGCCCGGACCGGGCCGGGCCCAGGCAGTGCACGATCCAGGCATCCAGGGATCGCGGATCCAGCGGCTTGTCCAGGCAACCCAGGCCAGTCATCGATGCGCGCCAACGGCGCCAGCGCCCCTGGCAACCCAGCACGGCCAGTTTTGGTGCGGGCCTGCACGCATGCGGGACACGAAGCTGCCTCACGAGCGCCCAGCCTGCCGGCTCGCCCAGGTGATCGAGGTCCACCACCACCAGATCCACCGGCCGCTCGGCACAGAACTCGATCGCCGCCTCGGCCTCGGCGACATCGGCACAGGCGACCTGCCGCAGGCTCAGCCGGCTGCGCAGATACAGGCTGTGCGCCCCTTCGCACGCCACCAACAGGGCCTGGGCGGGGCGGGGGCGCGACCGTCCATCGGGACTCTCGGCGATGTCAAAAGCTTGGGACATCTGTCAATGATCCCCCGGGCGACACGCGCCCCACAAGGGCAAATGCCACGCTGGCGGCGCGCACGCCGCGACAAGGCCCTGCCATCAGATCAAACTTGCTCAAAATCTTTTTGAGAATCATTCGCGTTTTTGTCTAGAATGCAGCGGTCTTTTTCAGGAGTGACCATGTCCATCCGACGTCTTGCTGCCCCCTTGTGTGCCCTGGCTGTCGCCCTGAGCCTGCCGGCCCTCGCCCAGGACAACCAGGTGCTCAACCTGTATTCCGCCCGCCACTACCAGACGGACGAGGCCCTCTATACCAACTTCACCAAGGCCACCGGGATCCGCATCAACCGGGTCGAAGCCGATGACGCCGGCATCCTCGCGCGCCTGAAGAGCGAGGGCTCGGCCAGCCCCGCCGACGTGATCCTGCTGGTGGACGCTGCCCGCCTGTGGCGCGCCGAGGCCGATGGGCTGTTCTCCCCGCTGCGCTCGAAGGTGCTGGAGGAGCGCATTCCGGCCAAATTGCGCGGTGCCGACAATGGTCAGGGCTCGCAATGGTTCGGCTTCTCCACGCGGGCGCGCGTGATCGTCTACAACAAGGCCACGATCCAGCCGTCTGCCGTCGACACCTACGAAAAGCTGGCCGATCCGGCGCTCAAGGGCAAGGTCTGCACGCGCTCGGGCTCGCATCCTTACAACCTGTCGCTGTTCGGCTCCCTGATGGAGCACATCGGCCCCGAGAAGACCGAGGCCTGGGCCAAGGCGGTCGTCGCCAACATGGCCCGCGAACCCAAGGGTGGCGACACCGATCAGATCCGCGCCGTGGCCAGCGGCGAATGTGGCGTGGCGATCAGCAACAGCTACTATTTTGCCCGCCTGATGCGTTCGAACAAGCCGGAAGATCAAGACGTCGTGCGCAAGGTCGGCGTCGTGTTTCCGAATCAGCAAAGCTGGGGGACGCACGTGAATATCTCGGGCGGCGGCATGGCCCGCCATGCCAAGAACCGCGAAGCGGCCCGGCTGTTCCTGGAATATCTGTCCAGCGACCAGGCCCAGGTTTACTTCGCCAATGGCAACAATGAGTATCCCGTCGTCCCCGGGGTGAAGACCGGCAATCCGGCCCTTGACGCCCTGGGTGAATTCAAGGTCGAACTCGTGCCGATCGCCACGGTCGGTGCCAATACCGCCAAGGTCCAGCAGATGCTCGACCGGGTGGGCT
This sequence comes from Caldimonas hydrothermalis, assembly GCF_056746695.1. NCBI lineage: Bacteria > Pseudomonadati > Pseudomonadota > Betaproteobacteria > Burkholderiales > Sphaerotilaceae > Caldimonas > Caldimonas hydrothermalis. Next base: position 231,579 of record NZ_JBWQXA010000004.1, read on the forward strand.
ACAAGTAAGCCGGCACGTCCGCCGGCCCCTGCCGGCCTCGCCTTGCGCGCCCGCCGCATCTCCTGTGCGGTGGGCGTTTGTTTTTCGGGAAACTCGGTGAGCGGTTCCAAACCCGGCCCATTCGGGCTATATTCAGCCCTGTTGTCATTTCCGAGGCTGAATACATGTCGACCTATCAGGAACTCCTTGCCCAGAAAGCCGAACTCGAAAAGAAAATCGAGAACGCTCGCAAACAGGAACTGGCCGAAGCCATTGCCAAGATCAAGAGCCTGATGGCCCAATATGGCATCACGGTGGCCGATCTCGGTGTCAAGGCCGCCGCGGGCAAACCCGCAGGGGGCAAAGGTGGCAAGGTGGCGCCCAAATACCGCAATCCCGCCACCGGGGAAACCTGGACCGGGCGCGGACGTCAACCCAAGTGGGTGGAAGCGGCCCTTGCCAGCGGCAAGCAACTGAGCGACCTCGCCATTTGAACCCAAGGGCCCCAGCGGCCGCGCTGACCCGGCGGCCTCGCCCCAAGCCCACTTTGACACGGCCGAAACCCCGGCACACCGATGTCGGGTTTCGGCCGTTTTGCATCGAACACCAGCCCGCTTCCTGCCGCCCGATGCGACATGAAACGCACGCAGGCAGGATATTTTGCGGGCCCCCATCCCCAGGGGGGCCCAAACACGGTAAGTTAGATAGGCCGTCCCAATCCGGTCGCGCTGCCGGGTTGGCTTACTCGATCAAATACGCCTTGCCGCCATGCCCACCGCCCATCTCAGCTTCACCGTCCGGATCGCCCGCAGCCCCCAGGACCTCCAGGCCGCCTGCCGGGTGCGCTCCGAGTCGTATGGACATCATCTCCCGGAATTACGCACCGCCTTTGCGCAACCCGACACCTTGGACCACTCCCCCGCCACGGCCGTGCTGGTGTGCACCGACAAAGCCAGCGGCGAGCCGGTGGGCACGGCGCGGGTCCAGGTCAACAGCCATGGCCCCTTGCTGATCGAAGGCAGCGTGCAAGTGCCCGAGGTCATGCGCGACGACGCGCGGGCCGAGATCACCCGGCTGGCGGTGGTTCCGGGTCAGACCGACCCGCTCATCAAGCTCGCGCTGATGAAGGCCAGCTACCTCTATTGCCTGGCCAACCAGGTGCGCTGGATGGTCATCGGCGCCCGCAGTCCGGCCCTGGTCCGGCAGTACCGGCGTCTGGGCTTCACCAGCCTGTACGACGACGACCGCACCGTGCCGCTGGCGCATGCCGGGAACATCGACCACTGGGTCCTGGCCTTCGACGTGCGCGCTGCTGAGCGCGAATGGCATGCGAAGCACCATCCGCTCTACACCTTCATGGTGGGCACCGTACACCCCGACATCCGGCTGTTCGAACCGGCCATGTCCCTAGGTCGGCAGGAAGCCCTTGCCGCCTAGCGAGGGATCGCTCCTCTCGTCCTGCACCGGGGCGGACGGCGCCCCGCGGTGGCCTGCGGGAGGCTGGAGCCACACGCTCATCAAGGCCATCAGGTCGGCGTCAGTGAAAGGCTTGGCCAGGAAATCGTCCATGCCGGCGCAGATGCAACGATGGCGATCCTCGTCGCTGGCCGTGGCAGTCAGTGCAATCACCGGTACCCGCGCCAAGCCCAGGGCCTGTTCCTGGTTGCGGATTTCGCGCGTGGCTTCGAAGCCATCGAGCTTGGGCATCAGGCAGTCCATCAGGATCAGATCCGGACGCCCCACCTCTCTGAGGGCATGACGCACCGCTTCGCGGCCATCGCGCACGTGCTCGACCTCGAACCCGCAACGCTCCAGGAAGGCCGACGCCACCAGGGCATTGAGATCGTTGTCCTCCACCAGCAGCACATGGGGCTGCCGCTGCCCGGGCGATTCGCCCGCCTGCGCTGCCACGGAACCGCCCACTGTCGAAGCCTGGGCGATCGCTTGCGGGGCTGCCACCGTCTGCGGCTCCTCCGCCGACGGCAGCCGCGCCGTGAAACGGAACAACGAGCCCACCCCCACCGTGCTCTGGCAGGTGATGTCGCCTCCCAGGGCATGGGCGATCTCGCGGGCGATCGTTAGGCCCAGCCCGGTGCCCTCCAGGGGACGCGACGGGCCGGCAGCCACCTGCCGGAAGGCCTCGAAAATGTGCGCCTGATCGGCTGGCGCGATGCCCACACCGGTGTCGCGGACCTCGAAGATCACCGTCTCGTCACCGGGTTCCCGGTGGGCCGCCAAGCCGATCCATCCCTTCTGGGTGAACTTCACCGCATTGCCCAGCAGGTTGTGCAGCACCTGGCGTGTGCGCGCCGGATCGCCCTCCACCCAGCACGGACGCGGCAGACGCAGGTCGCTGGTGAAAACCAATCCTTTGTCTTCGGCACGCACGGCATACACCCCTGCCACCCGCTCCAGTTCGGCTGCCAGATCGAACGTGGTGCGTTGGATCTTCAACTGGCCCGACTCGATGCGGGCGATGTCCAGCAGGTCGTTGATCAGCGACAGCAGGTGCGTTCCCGAGCTCTCGATCAGTTCGACCCGGCGCAGCATCGCCGGGTCCTTGGCGTCCACATGGATCAGCCGCGCCAGCCCGAGGATGCCGTGCAGCGGGGTGCGCAGCTCATGACTCATCGTGGCCAGGAACTGGCTTTTGACGGCACTCTCCCGCTTGGCCAGCTCCAGGGCCTCGGCCCGTTCCTGGGCGATGCGGCTCGCATGCAGGCGCAGCAGGAAGACCTCGGCCAGACGCTTCTCGGAGCGGAAGGCGGTGGTGAGCAACAGGCCCAGCATCAGCACGAGCCCGATGCCCCCCAGGAAGCCGAACTCGTCGCCCCGCCACAGCAGGGACAGTGCAGTGGGGCCGAGCATGGGGGCCACATAGGCGGCCGTGGCCAGCACCCGCACCTGCAGTCCGAAGGTGGCCACCGACGCCACACAGGCCAGACTGGCGGCCACCAGCGAGGCGGTGTGCGAGTCCTGCTGCATCAGCCACGCCCCCGCCAGACCCCAGACGGCTCCGTCCAGTGCCAGCAGCCAGTAGGTGCTGTTGCGCCAGGCCTGCCCCCCGGGATAGCCCTGGCGACGGTACACCTGGGCCTGCACGATACGCGGAATGGCCACCAGCAGCTTCATGACCACCCAGGTCTGCACCAGCAACCGAGGCACGGTGTCGGGCATATGCAAGGCCATGAAGACCGCGAACGCCGTGGCAATGAGCGTTCCGATGGATGCGTGCATCCAGACCATGCGCAGTTGCTCGTCGGCAACCCGCTCTGCAAGGTCACGGTCGATCTGGACGCCTATCGCGTCTGCCATCTTGGTCACCACCACGTTGCCGAGTGTAGTTTTTCACTTCGTGGTATCAACACCCCCACGCCCCTGGCTGGCGCCGCGTGCGCGCCGTTGTCTCATTTCTGCCGCATCCCATGCCAACGGTTCGTCACCGCACGCCATCAGGCGGCAGTCATGGGGACGGGCAATTCAGCCGGGCATTCCAGCCCTAGGCGCTCGCAGCGTTCGCGCAGCCGTTGCCAGCGCAGACTGATCGGCGCCTGCGGCAGGCTGTCGCAGACTTCGGCGAACATTCTCATCAAGGCACGACGCCGGCTGACCTCCAAGGCTCGCTGCCAGTCCTGCAGAATGGCTACCTGGACCTCGGGCGGCATCGACAGGAACTCCTCGTCCAGGTTGATCGAGCCCTGGGCCCGTTCCAGATCGGCGAACAGGCCTTGAACCGGGAGATGGAACGCACCGCAGGCGTCCTCCTGGTCATCCAACACGGCAAACACGCTTGTCATTCCGGACGCTCCTGCTCCTGGGCCCGCCGGACCCGCCACGGGCCCCAGGGCATTGACACCATTTCACACTCGACCCGCCGGCCCACGACACCGCGGCCTGTACGGCTATATCGCATCGGAAGCCAGATCTCTTGAGCTCACAACCCCCAGACCCGGGGCTCGCACCGCCTTGAAATGTGCATTCCTTCACGCTATGGACGGCTGTCGGAATTGTCCTACAGTTCCGTTCCCCTCCCGGCTGACGGGTCGGGGAGCCAGTGCGCCGCACACTGCCGCGATTCTTCCATGGCCGTTTGCGGCCACCGTTGCCGATTTGTCACCGCCCGCATGCAAAGACGCCACTTTGTTCACACCCTGGGGGCTCTCGCAACCCTGCCCTGGGCCGATTCCCTCCTGGCGGCATCGGCGAGCCAGCCAGCCCCCGCCGCGCAGCCCTTCGACCACGCCAAGCTCAAGGGTCATGCCCGCTGGCTGTCCGAACGCCCGTATCAGACCCGCTCGCGCCGGCTGCCCGCGGCGGTCGAGGCGCTGGACTGGGACCGGTACCAGTCCATCCGTTTCCGCCCCGAGCGGGCCCTGTGGCGCGATGAGGGCTTGCGCTTCCAGGCCCAGTTCTTCCATCTGGGCCTGTTCTTCAAGTCCCCAGTGCGCATCCATGAGGTTGTCGACGGGCAGGCCCGCGAAATCGCCTACCGGGCTTCGATGTTCGACCATCGCCAAAGCGGCCTGGACCCGGCCGCCCTGCCCGGCGATCTCGGGTTTGCAGGCTTTCGTCTGAACTTTCACACCGACCTGGAGCGCGACGTCTGCGCCTTCCTGGGGGCCAGTTACTTCCGTGCCGTCGGCGGACAATGGCAATACGGGCTGTCCGCGCGGGGGCTGGCCATCGACACGGCCATGCCCTACCCCGAGGAGTTTCCCGACTTCACCGCCTTCTGGCTGGAGCGGCCCGACCCGCAATCCAGCACCGTCGTCGTGCACGCCTTGCTCGACTCCCCCAGCATCGCCGGCGCGTACCGCTTGCGCATCACCCCGGGAGACACCCTCGTGATGGATGTGGACGCCAGCCTGTACCCGCGCAAGACCATCGAACGCCTGGGCATCGCCCCCCTGACCAGCATGTACCAGGTGGGAGAAAACGACCGTCGCATGGGCTACGACTGGCGCCCGGAGATCCACGACAGCGACGGCCTGGCCCTGTGGACCGGGGCAGGCGAATGGATTTGGCGCCCACTGACCAATCCGCGGCAGCTCGCCTTCAACGCGTTCCAGGACCGTCAACCGCGCGGCTTCGGGCTGCTGCAGCGCGACCGCAACTTCGAGAATTACCAAGACGATGGAGTCTTCTACGAGCGCCGGCCCAGCCTGTGGGTGGAACCCCGCGGCGACTGGGGAGACGGTTCGGTCCAGCTCGTCGAGATTCCCACCGTCGACGAAACCTTCGACAACATCGTCGCCTTCTGGAACCCGCGGCGCAAGCCCCAGGCGGGCGAGGAACTGCTCTACAGCTACCGCCTGCACTGGGGCACGCATCCCCCGGTCCAGCCTCCCTTGGCCCGGTGCGTGGCCACCCGCACCGGCCTGGGCGGCGTCGTCGGCCGGCCACGCCAATATTTCTCGTGGCGCTTTGCCGTGGACTTCACCGGCGGGGATCTCTCGCTGCTGGGGCGCAACGCCAACGTCAAGGCCGTCGTCACCCCCAGCCGAGGCCGCGTCGAGATCGTCTCGGCACGGCCGCTGCATTCCATCGGCGGCTACCGCGCGATGTTCGACTTGGTGCCGCCCGAGGACACCGAACCCATCACCATCCGCCTCTATCTCGAGCACGCGGGACAGCCGCTCACCGAGACCTGGCTGTACCAATGGAGCCCGCCGCCAATGACCGAGCGCAAGCTGTACTGACAACGAAAAAGCCACCCGCAAGGGTGGCCGACCTCAAAACAGGCTGGGAATCATCGGCGACCCGGCCACTATCGCCGCCCCCGTACCTCCTCCATCGCTTCACAAATCAGCGCCGCCCCCTGCAGCACCCTCGGTGTGGGCCGGTTGATGAGATCGCCGTTCACATAGAACAGGTTGCCGCGCTGCACGGCCGTGAGGCGGGGGAAGCGTTTCCAGCCGTCGAGGCTGTCCACCGGGCGGTGGGAGTGGGTGGCCCCCATGCTGGCGGCGAACATGAATTCGGGGTTGGCTTGCAGCACGGCTTCGTCGGACAGCGTAGGCACCAGGGGCTCCAATTTGCCGAAGACGTTGACGCCACCGCACAGACGGATCACGTCGCTCACCATGTGTTCGTCGTTCAGCGTCTTCAGGGGCTGGCGCCACACCTGGTAGAAGGTGGTCACGGGCGGGCGGCCGGCGTAGCGGTCGCGCAGGGATTGCAGTTGCTGGCGGTAGCTGTCGGCCGCCTGCGTGGCCTGGGCGCTGGTGCCCAGCAGGCGGCCCAGGCGTTCCAGGGCGCCGGGGATGTCGTCAAGGCGCCGCGGGTCGCTTTCATACACGGGGATGCCCAGATGGCCCAGCTTTTCGAGCTGGCGGCGTGCGTTGCCGTGGCGCCAGACGACGATCAGATCGGGCTTCAAGGCGGCCACGGCTTCCAGATCGACGGCCTTGTTGTCACCCACGCGGCGGATGGCCTTGGCGGCCTCGGGGTAATCGCTGAACTCGACCACGCCCACCAGGCGCTCGCCGCCCCCGGCGGCGAAGATGAGTTCGGTGGCATGGGGGGCGAGGCTGATCACGCGCTGGGCCGCTCGGGGCAGCGTCACCGTACGGCTGTGGTCATCGACCACGGTCACGGGCTGGGCGGACGCAGCCAGTGCGGCGCCCAGCCAGGCCCAGCCGAGCACCAGACGCAAGCCGCGAGACAGGACATTCGGTTTCATGGGGTCTTCGCTATGAAGGTGGTGGATGCGGTGGCCCGGCCGAAGGCGGCATCGAGCCGCTGCAAGGCGGCCTCGTCGGACGGCAGGCCCAGGCGCAGGGCCTGGAAGGCGGGGCCCTCGTGGCCGGCGGGCGCGGGCAGGTCGAACAGGCGCGTCCACACGCCCTGCGCGGCCAAGGCGTCGTGCAGCGCCGCAGCGCGGGAAGTGGGCACAGTGCGAAATAGCGTGGTGCCCAGGTGCGGCAGGCCGTGGCGCGTCAACAGCGCACCCAGGGCCTGCGCTTGGGCCTCTAGGCGCCCGCGCAGGGCCGCCTGCCAATGGGTATCACGCAGCGCCGCGGCAGCCAGTTGCAAGGCCACGCCGCCCACGGGCCAGGGGCCCAGCTCAGCGGCCAGGGCCTCGCGCCAGGCCTCTGGCGCCACCACCGCGCCCACGCGCAGCCCCGCCAGCCCGTAGAACTTGCCCAGCGAGCGCAGCACCACCGCGTTGCGCAAGCCCAGGCGGGCATGGCTGGGCTGGCCGGTGACGTCCAGGAAGGCTTCGTCGATGACGAGCAGGCGGCAGCGTGCAGCCAGGGCCTGCACGCGTGGGGTGTCGAAGGTATCGCCGGTGGGGTTGTTGGGGTGGGCGATGACGATCACGTCGGCCTCGGCTTGCCCCAGGTGTTCGCGGCTCAACCCCTGCACGGCGTGGCCTTCCAGCGCCCAGCGGGCGGCGTGTTCGCCATAGCTGGGCCACAGCACCTGCACCTGGGCGGCACCCCAGTGCCGCCGCCACAAGCGGGGCAAGGCCTGGATGACGGCCTGCGAGCCGGCCACGGGCAGCGCGCCTTCGCCATAGGCGGCCTCGAAGGCCTCGCGCACGGCGGCGTCCGGGCCCGGCAGGTCGTGCCAGGCCGCGTCAGGCAACCGCGCCAAGTGCTCGCGCACCGGCCAGGCCCAGGGGTTGATGCCGGTGGAAAGGTCGAGCCAGGGCTGGCCGCCGGGCGCGCAGCCGTAGCGTGCGATGGCGCGATGCAGGTCAGCGCCGTGGGGGATGCGGGGCGCAGCCGGGATCATGCGGCCACCCCAGCCAGCCCACTGAGCACCAGCAGCCACAGCACCAGCACGCGGCCCAGCAGGGCGCAGGCGCGGTGCACATCAGCCGCCTGCGGGCGCTCGCCCTCCCCCAGTGCGGGCCGCTCTTCCACACGGCCGTGGTAGCGCGCCGCCCCGCCCAGGCGCAGCGACAGCGCGCCCGCGCCGGCGGCCATCACGGGCCCGGCGTTGGGGCTGTCCCACAAGGACGCCTGGGCGCGCCAGCAGCGCCAGGCGCGGCGGGTGTGGCCCAGCAGCGCATAGCTGAAGGCCGTGGCGCGGGCGGGCAGCCAGTTCAACACGTCATCGATGCGCGCCGCGGCCCAGCCGAAGTGCAGGAAGCGCGGCGTGCGGTAGCCCCACATGGCATCCAGCGTGTTGGCCAGGCGGTGCAGCAGCGCGCCCGGCGCGCCCGCAATGGCAAACCAGAAGAGGCTGGCAAACACGGCATCGCTGCCGTTTTCCAGCGTGGACTCCACGGCCGCCGTGGCCACGCCGGCTTCGTCCAGGGCACTGCAGTCGCGCGTGACGATGCGCTGCACGGCGCGGCGCGCGGTGGGCAGGTCTTGCGCCTGCAGCGCCTGCCCCACGGGCCACACGTGTTCGAAGAGGCTGCGCAGGCCCAGCGCGGCGTACAGCACCAGGCCATCGAGCCCCCAGCGCCAGGCCTCGGGAGTGGCAGCCCGCAAGGCCAGGAAGCCGCCCACGATCGGCCCCACGGCCAGGCTCCAGGCCAGCAGGCCGCGCCCTTTAGAGGGGGAACGATTCAGCCTGTGTTCGATGAACCCCGCCCAGCGGCCGAAACCCACCAGCGGATGCCAGCGCTTCGGTTCACCCAGCAAGGCATCGAGTGCCACACCCAGCCACAGGCTCCACAGCCAGCCGGGCTGCGCGAGCGCAAGGTCGAAGGGGAAGGATGGAGGGGCGAAGGACATGGGGCGGGCCGGGCGAAATCATAATCGCGCGATGCCCTCCTTCTATGAACGCTTCCGCGGCACGCTGATGGTGCAGGGCTGCACGAGCGATGCCGGCAAGTCCACGCTGGTGGCGGCGCTCGGCCGGCTCTTCCATCGCCACGGCCGGCGCGTGGCGCCCTTCAAGCCGCAGAACATGGCGCTGAACTCGGCCGTGACGGCCGACGGTGGCGAGATCGGCCGCGCGCAGGCGCTGCAGGCCCAGGCCTGTGGGCTGGCGCCGCACACCGACATGAACCCGGTGCTGCTCAAGCCCAACAGCGACACCGGCGCGCAGGTGATCATCCAGGGCCGCGCGCGCTTCAATGCCGATGCGATCGAATACCACGAGTACAAGCCGCTGGCCCTGCCCTATGTGCTGGAGAGCTACGAGCGGCTGCGCGCCGCCCACGAGGTGGTGCTGGTGGAAGGCGCAGGCAGCCCGGCCGAGGTGAACCTGCGCGAGCGCGATATCGCCAACATGGGCTTTGCCGAAGCGGTGGACTGCCCGGTGATCCTGGTGGCCGACATCGACCGCGGCGGCGTCTTCGCCCACCTGCTGGGCACGCTGGACTGCCTGAGCGACAGCGAACGCGCCCGCGTGCGCGGCTTCGTGATCAACCGCTTCCGCGGCGACGTGTCGCTGCTGGAACCGGGCCTGCGCTGGCTGGAGGATCGCAGCGGCAAACCCGTGCTGGGCGTGCTGCCCTACCTCACCGGCCTGATGCTCGATGCCGAGGACGCCCTGCCCCGCGAGCGTCTGGCCAAGACCGATGCGCAGCGCCTGCGCGTGGTGGTGCCGGTGCTGCCGCGCATTTCAAACCACACCGACGTGGATGCGCTACGCATGCACCCGCAGGTGGAGCTGATCCTCGCCGGCCCGGGCCAGCCGCTGCCCCCGGCCGACCTGGTGGTGCTGCCGGGCAGCAAGAGTGTGCAGGCCGACCTGCGCGCCTTGCGCGAACGCGGCTGGGACCGCGACCTGGCCCGCCACCTGCGCTATGGCGGCAAGCTGATTGCCATTTGCGGCGGCCTGCAGATGCTGGGTCGCGCGCTGCACGACCCGCAGGGCCTGGAGGGCCCGCCGGGCTCGATGCCGGGCCTGGGCTGGCTGGCCCTGGAGACCACGCTCGCGCCCGAGAAACAGTTGCGCCAGGTGCACGGCCGGCTGCTGCCCGGCGGCGAGGCGGTAGCGGGCTACGAGATCCACGCGGGCGTGAGCACGGGCGCGGCGCTGGACCACCCGCTGCTCGATCTCGGCGGCCGCCCCGACGGTGTGCGCGACCCCGGCGGCCAGATCCTGGCCACCTATGTGCACGGTCTTTTCGACGCCCCCGAGGCCCAGGCCGCGTTGCTGCGCTGGGCAGGGCTCGACGCCGCTGCCGCCATCGACCTGAACGCCCTGCGCGAAGCCAGCCTGAACCGGCTGGCCGATGCCGTGGCGCAGCATCTGGAGGACGCCGCCTGGCGCCGGGCGCTGGGCTAGCGTTGCTGCGGCTTCACGATTCTTGACATCCGAACCCCTCGCGCTTTGCAAGCCTTGCCGAAGATGCGCTCATCGCCACCACCGGAGCTCTGCATGAAACCGTCCCCGCACCGTCGCTTGCTCCTGATGGGCGCCCTGGGCCTGACCGGCCAGACTTTGCTGGGCTGCGCCAGCCCGGCCGAGGCACGGCATCCGTCGTCCATTCCCCCCGCCGAAGCCGGCCCCCCGCGGCTGGACCGGGACATCCCCTATGGCCCCCATCCGCGCCAACGCCTGGATGCCTACTTGCCGTCGGGACCGGCCAGTGGCGCGCTCCTCGTGATGGTGCATGGCGGCGCATGGCGATTCGGCGACAAGGCGTTACGCCGGGTGGTGCATCACAAGGTGCAACGCTGGCTCCCGCAGGGCCATGCGTTCGTCTCGATCAACTACCGCCTGCTGCCCGAGGCCGACCCGCTGGAGCAGGCCCGGGACGTAGCCCGTGCGGTGGCCTTCGTACAGGCCCAGGCACGCGGCTGGGGAGCCGACCCCGATCGCATCGTGCTGATGGGGCATTCGGCCGGGGCGCACCTGGCGGCCCTGGTGACGGCCGACCGCGGCCTGGCAGGAGCCCAGGGCGTGCGCCCCTGGGCGGGTACGGTGTTGCTGGACAGCGCGGCCCTGGACGTGCCGGCCCTGATGCAGGACCAGCCGCTGCGCCTGTACCGCAACGCCTTCGGCGACGACCCCCGCTACTGGCGCCAGGTGTCACCGGTGCACCAGTTGCAGCCCCGGCCTGCGCCGCTGCTGCTGGTTCATGCCGCCCGGCGCGACGACGCGCGCGAGCAGAACCAGCGCATGGCCCAGGCGGTGCAGCAGGCCGGCTGGCGGGCGGTGTTGATGCCCGTGGACTTGTCGCACGGCGACATCAACAGCGAGCTGGGCCGCCCGGGGCCCTACACCGAGGCGGTGGAGGCGTTTTTCGCCTCGGTCGGGGTGCGCGGTATCACACAGCACCCAGCCAGCGCGCCACCCCCTGGCCGGCCCAACGGCCACTGGCAAAGCAGGCTGTGAGCAGGTAGCCGCCGGTGGGAGCCTCCCAGTCGAGCATCTCACCGGCGCAGAACACCCCGGGCAGCGGGCGCAGCATCAGGTGCTCGTCCAGGGCCTCGAAGCCCACGCCGCCGGCCGAGCTGATGGCCTCATCCAGCGGGCGTGGCGACACCAGCCGCAAGGGCAAGGCCTTGAGAGCGGCTGCCACGGCCACGGGTTCGTCCTTGGCCAAGGGGCCCAGCACCTCATGCAGCAGCGCCACCTTCAGGCCCTTGAGGCCCAGGCGGCTTTGCAGGTGGCTGGACCACGAACGCGAACCGCGCGGGTGGGTCACCTCGGCCAGCACCCGCTCGGCCGGCCAGTCGGGCATGAGGTCGAGGTGGATGTCCACCCATCCCCGGGCCGCGATCGCCTCGCGCAGCAGGCGCGATGCCGCATAGACCAGGCTGCCCTCGATACCGGTGTCGGTGAGCACGAATTCGCCCCGGCGCACGAAGCGCTCGCCGCCGGGGGCGGTCAGGCTCAGCACCACCGGCTTGACCGGCTGGCCGGCAAAGCGGCTGCGCAAATGCTCGGACCAGCCCGGCACCGTTTCGCCCTGAGGCCCGGGGCGGGCCACGTCGAAGCCGCAGTTGGCCGGCAGCAGCGGCCGCACCGCCACGCCCCGCCCGGCCAGCAGCGGCACCCAGGCTCCGTCGGAGCCCAGGCGCGACCAGCTCCCGCCCCCCAGGGCCAGCACGACGGCCTCGGGCTGCACGAGGACCGGGCCGGTGGGCGTGTCCATGACCAAGTCGCGCGCCCCAGACCAGCCAACCCAGCGGTGACGCATGTGCAAGCGCACCCCGGCCTCGCGCAGCCGGTGCAGCCAGGCGCGCAGCAAAGGCGCGGCCTTCATGTCCTTCGGAAACACGCGCCCCGAGGTGCCGACAAAGGTCTCGATGCCCAGGCTGCCCGCCCAAGCGCGCAGGGCCTCGGCGCCAAAGGCCTCCAGCCAAGGCGCCACCGCAGCCCGCTGTGGGCCATAGCGCGACAGAAACGCCGGCGGCGGCTCGGAATGCGTGAGATTGAGCCCGCCCTTGCCGGCCAGCAGGAACTTGCGGCCGGCCGAGGGCATGCGGTCGTACACATCCACGGCCAGCCCCAGGCGGCTGAGGGTCTCGGCGGCCATCAGGCCGGCCGGACCGGCGCCGACCACCGCCACGCGCGGCCGCACCCTCAGCCCCCTGCCGGACGGGCCGCTGCGCGCAGCGCACTGAGCGTGGTGCGGCTGGTGATGACCTCGGCGTCGAGCTTCAGGTGCAGCAGCGTGGGCGTGTGGCGAGCCAGTGCAGCACGGAAGGCCGGCTCGAAGTCCTCGGTGCGGTCGATGCGTGCCGCCTCCCAGCCGTGGGCGCGGGCCAGCATCGCGAAGTCGGGGTTGAAGAGATCGCTGCCTGACACCCGCCCCGGGAACTCGCGTTCCTGGTGCATGCGGATCGTGCCGTAGGTGCCGTTGTCCACCACCAGCACGATGAGCGGCCCCGACTGCGCGTTGCGGTAGCCCGTGGCCGTGGCCAGTTCCTGGCCGGTCATCAGGAAGTCGCCGTCGCCGGCGATGTTGATCACCGTGCGTCCGGGCTGCAGCAGGCTGGCCGCCACGGCGGCCGGCACTCCATAGCCCATGGCGCCCGAGGTGGGGGCGAGCTGGGTGCGCTGCCCCGCGGCCAGGCCGGGGTATTCGTAGTAGCGGTGCAGCCAACCCGAGTAGTTGCCGGCGCCGTTGGTGAGGACAGCATCAGCGCGGCCCAGCTCGCGCAGCACACGCTGCATGCCTTTCACCACCTCGGCCAGGTCCATGGGGCCCGGCGGCGGCGTTGAGACGCGGTTGGCCTCGCGGTCGGCGCACACGCCGGCGGTCCAGTCGGCCCAGGGCCGTTGTGGCGGCGCCGCCAGGCTCGTCAGGGCGGTGGCGGCGCAGGCCATCGAGGCCTGCACCAGCAGGTCGGCGGCATAGACACGGCCCAGCTCCTCGGCCCCGGCGTGGAGGTGGATGAGCTGCTGGCGCGGGCGCGGTGCCTCGATCAGCGTGTAGCCGCTGGTGGTCATCTCGCCCAGGCGCGGGCCCACGGCCAGGATCAAGTCGGCCTCGCGGATGCGCTGGGCCAGCTTCGGGTTGATGCCGATGCCCACATCGCCCGCGTACAGCGGGTGGGTATTGTCGAAGAGGTCCTGGAAGCGGAAGGCACAGCCCACCGGCAATTGCCAGTCCTCAGCAAAACGCTGCAGGGCCTGGCAGGCCGCGGGCGTCCAGCCACCACCGCCGGCGATCACCATCGGCCGCTTCGCCGCCACCAGCATTTCGCGGATGCGGCGCAGTGCGCCCGGTGTGGGCCAGGCCTGGGCCGGCTCCACGCGGGGCAGCACGGGCGTGTCGATGCGCTGCATCAGCATGTCCTCAGGCAGCGCCAGCACCACCGGGCCGGGGCGGCCCTGCATCGCCACATGGAAGGCCCGTGCCACGTACTCCGGCAAGCGCTCGGGGCGGTCCACCTCGGCCACCCACTTCGCAAAGCCGCCGGTGCTGGGGCCGAACATGGCGCGGTAGTCCACCTCCTGGAAGGCCTCGCGGTCGCGGAAGTCACTGCCCACCTGGCCCACGAAGAGGATCATCGGCGTCGAATCCTGGTAGGCCGTGTGCAGGCCGATGCTCGCATTCGTGGCACCGGGCCCGCGGGTGACGAAGCAGATGCCTGGGCGCCCGCTGAGCTTGCCCTGGGCCTCGGCCATGAAGGCCGCACCGCCTTCCTGACGGCAGGCGATGAAGCGGATGCGCTCGCGGTGTTCATAGAAGCCGTCCAGCACGGCGAGGAAGCTCTCGCCGGGCACGCCGAAGACAGTGTCCACGCCCTGGGCGACCAGGGCCTCGACCAGGGCATGGCCCGCCAGGCGGGAAGCCGGGGTGGGGATCATGGAGGGTTCTCCTTGCTGCAGACGGGCCGATTATCCTGGCCCGCCTGCCCACGACGTGCTGCCGCCATCGCCTGACGAGGGTGGCCGGCCGCCCTCGGGGCCACCTTTCAGGCCGCTGCTCCCGCTGGCGTCTTGCGGCCGGCCGCCACGCGCGTGCCCACCCAGGCGGCCGACACCACGGCAAACAGCAGGGCAAAAGCCGCCGCATAGAAAATGCCCGGGGCGGCGCCGCGGTCCATCAGCAGCCCCAGCAGCGGCGGCGCCACGGCAAAGCCCAGATCCAGACCGGAATACACCGTGCCATAGACCCGCCCGGTCGCGCCGGGTGGCGCTGCCCGTTTGATGAGCATGTCGCGCGAAGGGCCGGCAAGGCCCGTGCCCAGCCCGGCCAGGGCCGCCACCAGCACCGCGCCAGGCCCCGGCAGCACCCCCAGTCCCACCACGGCCAGCAGCACGCCCGAGCCCACGAGGGACACGCCGATCGTCCGCTCGAGCCGCTCGACCTTGGCCACGAGAAAGCCCCCGATCACCATGCCGGCCGCACCGGTCAACATGTAGCCGGTCACCACCAGCGAGGTCACCGCCAGCGGCAGGCCGTACAGCGACTGCAGCGCGGGGCTCGCGAAGCTCTGGATCGCACTCAAGGCACAGGTGGTCCAGAAAAAGAACGAGAAGCACAGCCACACCGAGGGCAGCTTCAGAAAAGCCATCGGATGCTCAGCCGCGGTGCCGGGGGCCTGCGGCCGGGTGGCGTGGGCCCAGCGGCCCTGGCGGTCGTCCAGCGCCTGTCGGTGCCAGACCATCGCCATCAGGACGAGCGCAGCCAGCAGGGCCGCCCCGGCGCAGGCCACACGCCAGGAGCCCGTGGCCGCCGTGAGGCCGGCCATGAAGACCGGCGCCGCCGCCCAGCCCAGGTTGCCCGTGATGCCATGCACCGAGAAGGCATGCCCCAGCCGCGGCTGAGAGACCCGTTTGTTGAGGATGGTGAAGTCCACGGGATGGAAAGGCGCATTGCCCAGGCCCGCCAGCGCCGCGGCCAGCAGCAGCCCGCCATAGCCCGGCGCCCAGGCGGCGACCAGCCCCGCCAGGGCGAAGCAGGCCAGCGCCGCGAACAGAACCGGCCGCGCGCCCACCCGATCGACCAGGAAGCCCGACAGAGCCTGCCCCACGCCGGAGATCACGAAGAACACCGACACCAGCAGCCCGAGCTGCGAGTAGTTCAGCGAGAAGTCGCTGATCAGCCACGGGAACAGCGGCGGCAGCAACATATGGAAGAAGTGCGAGGTGCCGTGGGCCAGCCCCACCAGGCCGATGGTGCGGGCGTCCTGCGCCAGCGGTGCCGCGCCCGGGGCGCTCGAAGTCGTCGTGCTCATGGACGTGATGGTAGGCACGATGACGGCGGCAGGTTTACGATAGCAGGTCAAGTTTTGTCGCAAACATGCCAAACCCGGCTTCCGGCCCCCGCTCGCGCGATCTGTCCTACGTCGGGCCGCTGACGCCCCACCTGTACCGGCCCAGTCCGCAGCGGCCGGTGCGCGCCAAGCTGCACCATCTGCGTGCCGACACGCAAGTGGTGCCGCACCGCCATCCCTGGGCCCAGCTTGCGATCTCCACGACCGGCGTCACGCGCCTGACCGTCGCCCGCGGCAGCTACATCGTGCCGCCCTCGCGGGCCCTGTGGATTCCGCCCGGCGTCGAGCATGCGGTCACCGTGGTCGAGGACGCCGACCTGCGCACTCTCTACCTGTACCAGCCCGAGGGCCACTGCGGCCCGGACGTGCCGGCCCACGAGCAGCCGCGCTGGCGCGAATGCCGGGTGCTGGAGGTCTCGGGCCTGCTGCGTGCCCTGGTGCTGGAGATGGACACCCGGCCCGACGGCCAGGCCGAGCTCACGCCCGCCGAACGGGCCCGCGAAGGCCTGCTCGGTGCCCTGGTGCTTGACGAACTGCGCCGCGCCGCCGTCGTGCCTCTGGGCGTGGACCTGCCGCGCGACAAGCGGCTGCGCCAGCTGTGCGAGGCCGTGCTGGCCGACCCGACCCGGCACGCCACACTGGCGGCCTGGGCCCGCGACACCGGCGCCAGCCTGCGCACCGTGGCCCGGCTGTTCCGGGACGAACTGGGCACCACCTTCACCCGCTGGCGCCAACGGGTCGTGCTGGCCCATGCCGTCGCGCGGGCGGCCTCGCACCAGTCCGTGGGCCAGATCGCCGCCGAGCTGGGCTACAGCCCCAGCGCCTTCAGTGCGATGGTGCGGCGCACCATGGGATGTTCACCGCGGGAATTGCTGGCCGGCCCTCGCTGAGCCCGACACGGCCGGAAGCCCGGCACGCACCTTCCGTCGCCGTGAACCGACCGTTCATGGGGGTCATGCCGGACGGCCCGGGCGCGGCGGTGCGCCTGCGCCTACACTGGCAGCAGACTTCGCCTGCGGCACCCCAGCTTGCCAGGAATGCCGCCAGCCCCCGAGGAGCTTGCCATGCTCACCTCCCTCTTCGGCGATCTCAACCCGCTGGGCGGCCCGTCGGGCCGGGCGCTGCGTAACGCCGGCCCGCGCGATGCGGCCGACTTCGCCGCCACCGCGATCCTGGAAAGCCATGCCACCGAGGTGACCGACCGCGGCCACATGGTCGACAAGCACACGCGCGACCTGTTCATCGTCGGTTCGCCGGCCGAGGCCATCCGCCAGCACCTGGCCGCCTCGCGGGCCGACCTCGACCATGCCGCACGCCAGATCACGCTGCACGACCCGGCACGCATGTGGGCTGGTGGGGTCATCAAGGCCCTGTCCGACGCTTCTGGCCAGCCCATCGAGCGGTTGCATCTGCGCCACCAGAGCACGCTGGCGTCGATTGCGCTGATCGAGCGCACCGCCCTGCCCCGCCGCGTGGACGACCCGCTCAAGATCTACCACGCCGACGTGCGCGATGCGAGCCAGGAAGCCCAGGTCATCCCGATCGCGCTGATGGAACGCAGCCACCTGAGCGCGATCATCATGGCGCCCATGCCACAGGCGCTCTTCGACGAGATCGTCGCCACCCTCAATGCCGCCGCGCATGGCGAGCACTGGCACTGCCCGCACCTGCTCTTCCTGCTGTCGGCCCCGGTGGCCCCGCTGGCCACACGCATCGCCGCCGTGGCTTGGCCGAGCGCGCTCAACGTGATGGTCAGCACCGAACCGATGACCAGCGCCTCGGGCGTGTGGAACTCCGTGCTCAACACCTGGAACCGCGTCAAGCACCTCCCCCACGGAGCACAGGCCCGGCTGCGTGCGCCGACCCTGCCGGGTGGAGACTTTCCGGTGCGCATCGGTGATCTCGCCGTCGACGCTGCCACCGCCGAGGCGGCGCCACCTGCCGACGACGCTGCGGCAGGCGCCGCCCTCACCCCGCTGCCGGAAGTCCACGAGATCGGCCCGGCGCGGCTCGTGACCGATGTGCTGCGCACCAACGTCGACGAGGCCCGCGTGCTGCGCGTGCTCGAACAGCTCATGCGCATCGAAGGCGTGTTGGGCAGTTGCGTCGTGGACCTCACCACCGGGCTGGTGCTGGGCCAGCAACTCGCCGACGACGCCGAGGAGCTGTCCCTCGATCTCGCCGCCGCCACCGCCACCGAGGTGCTCAAAGCCCACCGCCGTGCCGCGCGCGACCTGGGCGGCGACCGTGTCGACGAGGTCATCGTCACCCTCGGCCGGCGCCAGCAGATCCTGCGCAGCGTCAACCAGCATGCCGACCTCTTCCTCTTGGTCGTCCTGGACCGGCAACGCACCAACCTCGCCCTGGCGCGCTTCCGGGTGATGGACGCGGAGAAACTGCTGGCCTGAACGCCCGCCCCTGCGGCACAGGGAGGGCCGCTGGGCTACCATGCAGCCCTGAGTATTGCTCTTGATGCGGGCCGCCCCCACGCGGCCCCAGCCGCCATGGAATCCGTGATCTACGACTACACGCGCCAGGATGCCCGAGGTGCGAGCTGTACAGCCCATGCCTGGGCGAAAGTGCCTGAGCCCCTGGGCCCGGCCGAACGCGAAGCCACCCGCCAGCGCATCCGCCAGTTGCTGGCCGAGCGCGATGCCGTGCTCATCGCCCACTACTACGTCGACGGCGACATCCAGGACCTCGCCCTGGAGACCGGGGGCTGCGTGTCCGACTCGCTCGAGATGGCCCGCTTCGGGCGCGACCATGCCGCGCGCACCCTCATCGTGGCCGGTGTGCGTTTCATGGGCGAGACCGCCAAGATCCTGAGCCCCGACAAGACCGTCCTGATGCCCGATCTGGACGCCACATGCTCGCTCGACCTGGGCTGCCCGCCCGACGAGTTCGCCGCCTTCTGCGACGCCCACCCCGACCGCCAGGTCGTCGTCTACGCCAACACGAGCGCCGCCGTCAAAGCGCGTGCCGACTGGATGGTGACCAGCTCCTGCGCCCTGGCCATCGTGCGCCACCTCAAGGAGCAGGGCCACAAGATCCTCTGGGCGCCCGACCGTCACCTGGGCCGCTACATCCAGGAACAGACCGGCGCCGACATGCTGCTGTGGAACGGTGCGTGCATCGTGCACGACGAATTCAAAGGGCTCGAACTGGAACTGCTGCGCAAGGAGCATCCCGAGGCCCTGGTGCTCGTCCACCCCGAATCGCCGCGCAGCGTGGTCGAGCAGGCTGATGTGGTGGGCTCGACCAGCCAGCTCCTCAAGGCCGTCGTCGAAGGCAGCGCCACCGAGTACATCGTGGCCACCGACAACGGCATCTTGCACCGCATGCGCCAGATGGCCCCCGGCAAGACCCTCATCGAAGCTCCCACCGCCGGCAGCGGCGCCACGTGCAAGAGCTGCGCCCACTGCCCCTGGATGGCCATGAACGCCCTTCAAGGCGTGCTGGCCTGCCTGGAGCGCGGCAGCGGCGAGATCACCGTGCCCGAACCCGTGCGCAGCCAGGCGCTGGGCTGCATCGACCGCATGCTCGACTTCGTCGCCCGCAACCCGGCTGCCATCGCCCGGCCGCAGCACGGCTTCGTGCGCCACCTCGGAGCCGCCTGAGCCCATGTTCGACCACAACGAAACCCTGGCCGAAGCCCGCGAACGCAACGTCCGCGAGGCCCTGTTCGAGGACGTGGGCCGTCGCGACTGGACGGCCGAGCTCGTACCGGCCGCCCAGCGCGTGCGCGCCCGGGTGCTGCTGCGCGAAGCGGCCGTGCTGTGCGGGCGCGAATGGTTCGACGCCTGCATGCACGCCGTCGATCCGGCCACGCAGATCCACTGGCGGGCGACCGAAGGGGCCGAGCTGAGCGCCGACACCGTGGTCTGCGAGATCGAGGCGCGCGCGCGCGCGTTGCTCACCGCCGAGCGCCCTGCCCTGAACTTCCTGCAACTGCTGTCGGGCACGGCCACCGTCACCCGGCAGTACGCGCGGGCCATCGAAGGCGCCTGCCCCCACCCGCGCGGCTGCGCCATCCTCGACACCCGCAAGACCTTGCCGGGCCTGCGGCTGGCCCAGAAATACGCCGTGCGCGTGGGCGGCGGCCGCAACCAGCGCCTGGCCCTGTACGACGGCATCCTGATCAAGGAGAACCACATCGCCGCCGCCGGCGGCATGACCGCCGCGCTGCGCAACGCCCAGGCCCTGGTGCGCGCAGCAGGCGCCGACGTCGGCATCCAGATCGAGGTGGAAACCCTGGAGCAGCTCGAAGAAGCCCTGCAGGCCGGCGCCACCAGCGTGCTGCTGGACAACTTCGACCTCGAACGCATGCGCCAGGCCGTGGCCCTGAACGCCGGGCGGGCCCTGCTGGAAGTCTCCGGTGGCGTGGGTCTCGACCAAGTGCGCGCCATCGCCGCCACTGGAGTCGACCGCATCTCCATCGGCCGCCTCACCAAGGACGTGAAGGCCGTGGACTTCTCGATGCGGGTGGTCCAGCGGCTCTGATCCCCCTTGATCGGGGGGGCACGCCCCCAACGGCGCCCCGCGCCCCACGTTTGTCACACCCTGTTTCCAAAACCAGCTGGCCTGTGCTGGGAGGGGCTTGCTAGCATCGCGCGGCTTTCAGGGACAAGGACAAGCAAGGGAGGCCTGATGAGCGAGCCTTTCGATGCGGGCGCGC